>JBOFTL010000175.1:0-3772 GCA_051652045.1 Microcoleus sp.
CACGCAAGATGAAATAGCGAAAATCTTATTAAAACAGGGAGAGTTTTTGTGGGTGATTCGGACAAATCAAGTCGGGGGATTCGATCCAGATATTGAGCCGATCGCGCCTACAGGATTTTATTGAAGAAGTTAAGGGCGATAGAAACTGAGTTAGCAGTAAATTTAACTACGAGACAATTATAAAACAATATAACAGGCGATCGCCCGCAAGTCAAGGCGAAAAATCACTAGGACTTACGCATAAAATATTTTAAAACACTACCTATAGCAGTAAGGTGCGCAGTGCGCACCCTACAAATAGAGTCTGTGCGTAAGTCCCGATGCTTAAGCATTGGTATTACCGAACAGATCGCCCTCAGACTGAAGCTGTTTCAACAGCCCGATCGACCGCCTCATTTGCCTCCTCATTTGAGTTAGTTTCAGGTTCCGATTTACCACCAGCATCCGGCTGGATGATATTCTCTCCTTCACTCGATTCAATGCTATTGGTATCCTGTTTGAATTCAGATTCTAACACACCTCGCTCGCGCCAAGCTTCGGCATTTTCCGGCTTGATAGCAATAGCTTTATCGTAGGCTGCCATTGCTTCTTCATAGCGCTTCAATTCTGACAAAACTGTGCCGCGACGGCGCCAAGCATCGTAGGAATTTTGCTCGATCGAAATAGCTGTATCGTAAGCTGTGAGAGCTTCTTCGTATTTCTGCAATTTGATGAAGGATTCACCTTTGCCAAACCACGCTTCGTAGCAGTTTTCTTTAATCGCAATTGCTCGATCGTAAGAAGTAATTGCTGATTCGTATTGCGACAGTTTCTCGAAAGCCACTCCTCGATTGTGCCACACTTCAAAGTCATTTGGTTTAATCGCAATTGCTTTTTCGTAAGCCTCGATCGCCTCTTGATAGCAGTGCATTCTTCCGAGTACCGCACCTCGATTGTACCAAACTTCGTATTTGTCCGGTTGAATGGCGATCGCGCGATCGTAGGAAACTACTGCATCGGCATACCGCAGCAATCTCCACAGCATATTGCCTCGATTGTACCAAGTTTCATATCTGTTGGGATTGATTTCTAGAGCGCGATCGTAGGAAGCAATTGCTTCGGAATGCTGCTGAATTTTGCCCAGCATCGCACCTCGATTGTGCCAAATTTCGCTATCGGTATCTTTAATTGTTAGGGCGCGATCGTAACAGGCGATCGCTTCTTGAAAGCGCTGCAATTTACCTAGCATTGCCGCTCTGGTGTGCCAAACAGTGTAGTTTTCCGGGGCGATCGCGCAAGCTTGTTCGTAGCTGAGGATTGCTTCTGCGTAACGCTGCAATTTGCCGAGCAAATTGGCTTTATTATACCAAGCTTCGTACCGATCGGGTTTAATAGATATTGCTTGCTCGTAACTGGCGATCGCTTCTTCGGGACGCTCCAATTTGATTAATACATTTCCCCGCCAGTACCAAGCTTCATCTATATTTTGATTTAATAAAATTGATTTATCAAAACAGGATAGCGCCCCTTCATAATTGCCTTGAATATACAGCGATTCTCCTTGCTTGATATAATCGTCGGCAATTAATTTATCTTCAGATTTGGCAGCAGTTACCACTTGCTGTTGCTGGGACTTGTCAGGGGTTTGCTGGGGTGCTGGCTTAACAGTTTTATTCGCTACAGTTTGGGGGACTCGATCGATTTCTTGAACGATTTGAGATTTTTTCTCATAAACTTCGGTCAGCAAAACTTGCAGGTGCATTAAAAATTGAGATTTTAGAGTCTCTATTTGTTCGACTGAAGCTTTGGAAAGTTCAGTTTCTCTCGTTAAAAACTCTACTGACTCTTTGGCAGCAATCATTTGCATTTCCAATTCATCTTTCAATTTTTGAGTCAGTTGGCTGGAAGTTCTTAACTCAGATTCCAAAATACCAATACCTTGCAAGCGTTTGTTAGCATCAGCCACTAACTGTTTGACTATCGAATTCCGCACCAGCCAAAAAAAGCCGATCGTTACTGGGGGAAATAAGGTTGCAAGAATTAGCAAAACATTGAGTACAGTTGTGGTATTATTAAAATCGCCAGATTCACCGCCAGAACGCAAAGCAAGAAAATCCAAAGCATCGCGAACTTGAGGGCTGGCATTAGCACCGGATTCGATTAATTTAGCCAGCCAAGTTTGTTCTAAAGATTTTGTCAGTTCTTCCTGACTCGGTAAAGCTGAGGAATCGATTTTGCTGGGCGCGCGATCGAACTGTTGGGAGTGAGCTGATGCTACGAGCAAACCGACAGGTTTCCCCACAGAACTTCTGGGAGAAAATTGTACTGAATCAATGTCAGTGCCGATCGTTTCGGGAGCGCTAATTGACTCAACGGGACGCAATGCGCTACGATCGATCGCATCAACAAAATTGCTAGCCTGCGGTGTCCGATCGGAGATGGGAACAGGAGCAGGATTGGCGCTAGTTTTAGCAGTTAAATTCTGGGATGCAAGGGCAGCCAGAGTCAAGAGAGCGACATTTGAGGCCCGCATAAACGTTAACTCACTTACGATAAATTAGTGCTTAATTGTCAGCCATCCAGCGATCGCGCCCGTATTGACATCAGTTAAAATAGCTGACGCGAGAGAGGTTGGGATGCTATATCTCCAACATACGCGCCGCCTGAAATGAATCGGGAAAACAGGCCGCAGATTTGGTAACTTGACGGTACTCTAGATGGTCACTAACCCAGCCAGGGGAGGCCAAAACCATCGATTCAGCTAAAGTCGCAGGACCTCACATCTGGTCCCGATGCGTTCGCCTTAGAAAACGCGAATCCGGGAAATCTCGGAGGAACAACCTGCACTTCTCTATCGTGTAAGTGTAGGAGTACGTCACCACAAAACCAAAGTTTTCGGCTCGATGGCAAGCACGTGACAAGCACGGGGATGAGTCCCGTTCCCTGAATTTCGCGTTATTATCGATCGGGAGACGTAATTGCCGTACTCTTGGTTATTTAGCATTATTAAAAGATTTTTATGGCTGTTCGCAAAGATACAATTTTCGAGCGCTTTTTATCGCCCCTGATCCGACTGGCGATCGATGAAGCAGAATTGAAGCGATTTTATCAAAGTATCGACTGGGAAACAGCAGTCGATCGCCACCGCCAACCAAATCTAATTTATCCCGAATACTACCGCAGTCAAAACTTTCACGGTATTGAAGGCGGCTATCTCAATGCTAACGCTGCCGTTTCCTACGATCCGATTACCCAATACGTTTTACCTCCTAACGAAACAATTGTCAGACAAGGTTTAATTGACGCTGTACGGGTTAAACCGCGACGCATCATCGATTTGGGATGCGGCACCGGTTCGACAACTCTCACGCTCAAACAAGCATTTCCTCAAGCGGAAGTTGTCGGCCTCGACTTATCACCTTATATGTTGGTAGTCGCCGAAATTAAAGCTCAAAAAGCTGGATTGAATATTGACTGGTTGCACGGGAATGCTGAAAGCACTGGTTTTCCAGACAGCAGCTTCGATTTAGTTACAGCTTCCCTGCTGTTTCACGAGACGCCACCGGCTGTATCGCGGGCAATTTTGCGAGAAAGTTTTCGACTGCTAAAAGTTGGGGGACAGGTGGTTATTTTAGATGGAAATCAAAAAACTTTGCGACAGACAGAGTGGCTGATAGAAGTATTTGAGGAGCCGTACATTAAGTCTTATGCTGTCGGTAGTGTCGATGCTTGGATGGGGGCGGCTGGATTCGCTGCGGTGCAAACTCAGGAACACTGGTGGGTGCATCAGGTG
>JBOFTL010000176.1:0-3340 GCA_051652045.1 Microcoleus sp.
CCCCACTACCGATTGGGAGAAGGCTGAATACTTCACAGCATTTTTTGTGCTCACTGCGTTTGCCATTCTTAATTACATCAGCCGGATTCGCCCCGAGGATTCCCTGGTTGACGAGAAGTGCGACCAACAGGCGATCGCGTTGCGCTCCAATACCGCCTACCAACTCGCAATGTAACAATATATTGCGAACTCTTGTTAATGGTTAAATGGTTTGCTAGTATTGATTTGTTGAGAGATGAGAGAAGCGAAATGTTACTTTTTTATTGTTCGGCCAAAGACAAAGCGTTAAAGTTCGCTGGAGAAGTTGAAGGCGATCGCAATCAACAAGCTGCAAAAAAGTACTACGAGCAAAATGGTTACGCTGTAATGTTTCTGCGTGTCGATGAAGCAATTGATCGGGGGCTGGAATTTAACCTATAAACATATTTGTACTGGGTGTGATTAATAAAAATTGGAGATTGTCCGAGGTGATTAACGAATTTCCTGAACCAATTGATAGTCGAATAACCCCGCCCAAACTTGGGCAAAGGTGTCTTGTTTGGGATAAATACTATTTTCAGTGGGGATTTTATTATTGGGGATGCTGCGATTCAAGATGCACAGTATGTGCTTTTCTTGAAAACACTCCCGAAGCAAAACCTCTAGAAGATTCTCATTTTTGGTTGCCTGCACCTCCTGATATTGAGAGCGAAATAGCTCCAATTCGCGAAAAGTTGTTATTAATTTTTGAAGAAATATGATCAAGCAAATTGAATTTAAGGATTTTGTATAATAAAGGATTTTGTATAATAAAGGAAAACAATAAGGAATTATTATGTGTTTAATTGATGACTGCGAAGCATCTGATTTTCTATATCAAGAAAAACGAAAAGCTCGAAAGAAGCATACATGTTCTGAATGTCGCAGAGCGATCGCCATTGGAGAAGAATATATACATTCTTCGTTTAAGTCTGATGGTAAAATTTACACAAACAAAAGCTGCGAACATTGTGAAATTGCTGCAAGTTGGCTTAATAAACATTGCGGAGGAGCTGTATTCTTTGGAGTTAAAGAAGACTTAGAGGAGCACTATAGTTCTGGTTATAGAGAAGATGGGCTACAGCGAATTCTAATAGGTATTCGGCGGGGATGGAAAGCTTTTTATGGAGATGGGTTACTTCCAAAAAATGAGATTTTGATGGAGTGCAAAAATGCATGATCGCAATCTTGGCGGAAAACTCCCAGATGGCACCCCCAAACGATCGCCGCCAGGAGAAAAAATCATTCCTGTCAGTGTCGGGATGCCACAAAAACTGATAGACAAAATTGATGGGTTTCCAGCCATCAAAACAAAAAAAATTTCAAGATCTCAATTCATCTGTGCGGTCCTTCTGCATCGGCTAGAGCTAGGCGGTGGGGACGTGACAGAGAGCGATATTGATGCGATCGTTGGAAAATTGTACGGTTAGTTTTTTGTAATTTTGGAGAAAAATTTATGAAATCATTACGTCCAGCTATTGTAATGTCAGATGCTGACTATATCAATTGGTTAAACTCAATTGGAAGTGAGCAACAGATTTGTTTATTGCAAGAATTCCACCCAGCAAGCGACATGATTCTTGATATTAATAAAGAATATTGGAGCTACAAGTATTTTAGAGTACATCGCGACAAAAATGGTAAATTACATGGCTGGGAAGGTTTTGAGCCTCAGCCTCTTAGGGAAGATGGACGGTGTTGTTATTATGGCGGAGAAGATTCTGGAGATAACAAACATTTATGTGGCAAAGTTTTTGCGGCACGAATAGTCCCTTTGCATCATGAAATATTACCCACAAGAACATGGGATGAGATCCGTGATCTTCCTGCTAGAAACGGTTTTACAGAAACCGAAATCCCATTATACGAGCCAAAATGGTGTGGCGATCGCGTATTTTTAATGAGCGAAGCTCCTCATCTAAAATCAAAATCTTTGCTTTTAGATAAATTTTTGGGCTATTCCAAAAAAATCAACGAAGGGCATTTGCTAACGCTATTCCCTGGCGAACATGAAAGTATTTATGATTTTCAAGAATGGTGGGAGAAGAATAAAGAGCAATATCCTGGCTGGCGTTTTTTGTATAGCGAACCCGTTAATCCGTGAAATTAATCCGATAAAGTAGGGTATACTCTTAATAAGAGTTAAAGAGATAGAGAGATGAGTAACATTTTTGATGAAGTGCCGACCCCAGATGCGGCAGCAATGATCAGTTTTAACCGCGTTAGTGGCGGCAACACTGCACTATTTGGTAGTCCATTTTTGCATCAGGGATATATCATGATGCGCGTCAAAGGATGCCAAGTCAAACGATCGCATGGACGGACCTGGTATTTTGGGCGACATGAATATCTCGAAGTTGCAATGTCTTATTCCCAATTTGCAGAGGCCATCACCGCCATGAATATTGGTGATGGGGTGCCTTGTACGATGATTAGGATGGAGGGTGCTGGAGATTTCCCGCCAATCGAGTTGCACGATGAGCGATCGCTATTTGATAAAGAAATCTCTGACGATGCCCAAAAAGCGACTGATGCGATTAAGGATGCGATCGCCGCGCTAAGCGAGGTCAAGATGTCTGCCAAAGACCGGGAGATTTTGCGGGGTAAATTGGCGATCGCGCAAAAAGCCCTAACCAATAGCATCCCATTCGTGGCGGAACAATATGCTGAATACATGGATGGCATGGAACAGAAGGCCAAGACTGAGATTGTTTCGTACCTCGACATGACCGCCCATCAATACGGTGTTGATGCCATGAAAGCGCTAGCGTTGCCAGAGGCGAAAAATGACTGATCTTTCTTGTCCGAAATGCGATCGCCCAAATCCCCACAAGGATTGGCTAAACCCAACCACGGACAAACAGCGTTATCGCTGCCCGGAATGTGGTCATACCTTCTATCCTGGAGCCGTTCGCGGTCGCCCACGCAGTAGCGCACCAAAAAATATGGATCAAGCTTATTGGAATCGAGTTGATTGGATACGGCGAAAGCTTGAAAAAGATCCAACTGAAGAAGCGATAGAACAGGCGATCGTATCTCTTGAAAAAGAATGCGATGACGGGAACCCATATGCACAAAGGGTTCTACATGAATTACAACAATATATGGAGGGGAATGAAATTAATCCGATAAAGTAGGGCATACTCTTATTAAGAGTTAAGTTGAGAGATAGAGAGAGATGAGAAAACTTGTATTTGCTCAAATCGGGGAAAACGACTTGCGGACAGTTTTTTCTGATGTCCCGAAAGAATTACGAAAGCTTTGTTACTGCGATAAAGCTTTTTTCGAGAATGACAAATATATTATTCAGGGCAAGAAGCAA
>JBOFTL010000177.1:0-5402 GCA_051652045.1 Microcoleus sp.
TATCTCGTACTAGATACCTCTGGCTCAATGTCGGGCGAGCCAATTCAAATGGTTAACCAAGGAGTCAAAACACTCTTAGCCGAGTTGAAGAGCGATCCTCAAGCCATAGAGACAGCCTACCTCTCAATAATCACCTTTGAAAGTACGCCTAAACAGGTATCTCCGCTCACAGAACTCGGTGCATTTCAACCGCCTAATCTTTCCGCTGGCGGAGGTACTTCCTTGGGAGCCGCACTCAAACTGTTAGGCCAGTGCATCGATAAAGAAGTTCTGAAAGCAGGCGAAACCCAGAAAGGTGATTGGAAGCCTTTAGTATTTTTAATGACTGACGGCCAGCCTACCGATAATTGGCAGCAAGCGGCAGCCGATTTAAAGAATAAAAAACCAGCACCCGCTAACATTATTGCTTGTGCTGCTGGCGACGGTGCAGACGAATTTATGCTGAAGCAGGTAACAGAGATTGTTGTCAAACTTAAGAGTCTTCAACCGGACGATCTGAAGGCATTTTTCAAGTGGGTAACGCAGTCAATCAAACAGACATCGCAGAGTGTAGCTCAGGTGATGGCAGACAATCAACCAATTAATCTGCCACCGCCACCACCTCAGATTACCATTATTCCTTAATGGATGTCCGCTCAAAAATTAGTGTAGTTTAGCTTAAATATTTCTTTTCTTAAATAGCTATAATTCACACTAATTTTTGAGATAAGACTTGATAATTACCCTGCGAAAATTACGAGTTTCTTGTTTGGCTATGTTTAGAAAACTTTGAAACAACAAGATCGATAGGAACAATCATGGAAATTAAAAACGAGTTGGAAGAATTGATTAAAGCTGTTTCTTGGAAGCTGTATGTGGAACATCAATCCTTGGACTATCAAGAAACCTGGAATAGTTTTTATCATGAAAAAAACTATCCAGATCGAATGAAAAAACTCTGCCTTAGATTGGGAGAGATTTTTTCTCAAATGTTGAAATACAGGTTGGATTTAATTTCAATTGATGACCTAGTTGAACGCAAACAAATTGAACTTCTTGAAACTTTGTGGAAGCGTTTTTTAAAGGTAGGGGGTACTATTGACACTGCTCAAAAAGAGGATTTTAGTA
Source organism: Microcoleus sp. (assembly GCA_051652045.1). Lineage (GTDB taxonomy): Bacteria > Cyanobacteriota > Cyanobacteriia > Cyanobacteriales > Microcoleaceae > Microcoleus. The sequence continues at coordinate 1,108 of JBOFTL010000177.1, forward strand.
AATTTATTCGGGGTGTGATAAAAGAGGTTTTATTGTCTGAAATCTCCTCCGATTCAGAGCAGGCTGCTCCCACAACTTCGGGAACTCAAGAGGGAAAGGATGAAATTGTAACTGACGATCGGGAACAGCAAGAAGCTAAGCCTGCATCAGTTAGCGATCGAAGCAATAGGAATACTGACCCTGCAAATCAAGAGGTTAGACAGGGAGAGATACTTCCACCTCCCTCTCTGTGGAAGTATCTGCCGGTGTCAGATGAGCTTGAGGCGCATTCTGAATATGATTGTAAATCTGATAAATCCCCAGATGGGATGAAGCTAATCGGCGCAAGAGTGCGCGGAAAATCACACAAACATAACGGGACAAACTGTGATGATTGGTTCGAGTTTGCTGTGAGTGGTAATTGGACAATTATTGCGGTATCTGATGGTGCAGGTTCCAAAAATTTCTCTCGTCTTGGAGCAAAGATATCTTGTGAATCAGCCGTTAGGTATTTAACTGAAGAACTAAAACAATGCAGGATCGATGAGCGAAGTACAAAAGAGCAGTTATCTGCCGATCTCGATCGAAATGCAAATTGGGATTTTGTAGGGAAAGATATAGAGTTTGTCCAAAAAATATTACACGCATCAATGCAGTTTGCTTATGAAGCTATTGAAAAAAAAGCTAATGACTGCAAAGAGCAAACACCATACTTCAAAGCTCTTAATAAGGGCGTGAGTGCTGAAAATGGCAGAGATCCTGAAGTTAAGGACTTTTCATGCACGTTACTACTGGCAGTACATACCATTGTAAAAGTAGGAGGAACTGAATGCAGTTTGGTAATCACTTGCCAGATAGGTGATGGTATGTTGGCTGCTATATCTCAAGAAGGTACGCTTAAGTTATTAGGCAAGCCAGATAGCGGAGAGTATGGAGGTCAGACAGATTTTTTAACATCTCAAAAAAAATTAGGCAGAGAAAATCTCGTCCAAAAAACTTTTGTGTTTCCAGGAAACTTAAAAGCTTTAATGGTAATGACAGATGGTGTGGCAGACGATTACTTTCCTAATGAGCCGGGAATGTTGCAATTGTATGCCGATCTGATTCTCAATCAGGCGATCGAAATTAGCAAACCAAATGATAACGAGATTAATGAACGACTGGAACAGACCAAACTGCTTAATCGCAATGGTGTAAAAGAAGCTAAACCCAAGTTTCAGATACCGGAAGAAGTAATCACAAAAGATGGCACTAAACCAGTAGCTATCAGCTATGTCGATCGTTACGCACAAGAACTCGATCGCCCCATGTTAGAGGTTATAGCTTCTCCTGCCCTATTGTGGGCTGGTGCTTATCTGGGAAAAGGAATGTGCAATGAAGCTGATGATATGAAGCCAGAAGAAAAATTACAACTTTGGCTGGATTCCTATTATCGGAGAGGTTCGTTTGACGATCGCACCCTAGTTATCCTTTATCGGGAGGAAGTTTAATGAATACACTGACAGCAACTCTCGCGGATGGCAGCACTGTTGACTATCTCCCGCAAGTAATTGGGGAAGGTGGCATGAAGCAAGTTTACTTTACCACTGACAAATCCTCGGTCATTTGCTTCTACAAAGATGCGAATGCAAGCTTCGATGCTAATCGACGGGAACGATTAGAAAAAATTTTGAATGGCTACAATCCCACAATCGGTAAAACTGGCGACTATTTTAAGCAGTTATTCTGCTGGCCGACGGGTATTGTAGTTAAACCTCAATTAGGAATTATCACACCTACTTATCCAGGAAACTTCTTTTTTGCAACCGGCCCCTTTGCAGGTAAGGAGAAGGAAAGTACCTGGTTTGTCAGACCAAAACTCCGTCCTATGTTGCCGGAATCCGAACGCGGCACGTGGATTAATTATTTTCAAATTTGCATTCGTTTAGCCCGTGCAATTAGGCGGATGCACCAAGCCGGTCTAGCTCATTCCGACTTATCGAATAAAAATGTCTTGATCGATCCCATATCTGGACAATGTGTTGTTATTGATATCGACTCATTAGTGGTGCCAGGATTGTACCCCCCAGATGTTTTGGGAACCAGAGGATACATCGCACCAGAAGTGCTCGCGACAATTCATTTACCCCTCGACAATCCGCACCGACAGAATCCATCTGCCGCTACAGACCAACACGCCTTAGCAGTTCTGATCTATCAATATTTACTGGGCAGGCATCCCCTTGAAGGGCCTAAAATCCATCCTGCAAAATCTGCTGAAGAACAGGAGCGTCTGGAAATGGGATCGATGGCTCTTTTTGTCGAACATCCTATTGACTTCTCTAATCAACCTTTAGATTTAAAGATACCATATACGACGCTCGGACTAGACTTAAGCAATCTATTTCAGAGGGCATTTGTTAAAAGCTTACACTCACCTAACGATCGCCCCGCAGCAACAGAATGGGAGCGTGCTCTAGTCAAAACTTGGGATTTACTTATCCCGTGTCACAACAATTATTGTCCCAGTCATTGGTTCATTTTACATGACACTAATAATGTACAATGTCCCTTCTGTGGAGCCAAACCAAAGGGTACAATACCGATTCTGAGACTGCGTTCAGAACGTCGCCCCGGTCAGTGGACTTTGGATAAGCAATTGGTTGTCTACAACAATTTATCTCTGTATAAGTGGCACGCCTTTGATAACGTATTTCCAGGTGAAGAAGCTGATAAAACTCCTCAAGCTTATTTCGTATTTCTTAATGGCAAATGGCTCCTGATCAATCAAAATCTTACTTCGCTAACTTCTCCAGGCGGTAATAAAGTTGCACCGAGTTCTCAACCAGGACAGCCGGGGCAAGCTATTGAGTTAAAAGATGGAGTTACATTCAAACTTTCTCAAGAGCCTCACGGGAGGATGGTCGAGGTACAGATGATTAACTTGTCTAACTGAATTGTGTTGAGTTTTTTTAGAGACACCGGATTCACTACTGCTAATCTATGCTAATCTCTGTTAAAAAATATACTTGCGATCGCGTAAAAAATGTAAGGTGACTGTCAATGCTCAAAGTGGTTGTTCTCAAAATAGGAAATGGTGATTTTGAACGCGGTTTTCCGGTTTCTTTACAAATTGGAGAAGATGGTTTTCATCCTTTTACCGAACCCAAGGGTCAATTACCTCCGGCTTCAGATATTGTCACGCATTACACCTGTTGGCAGTCAACTTATCGGCTAATAGTAGCTCCTTTCATACCGCGACTTGAGGCTAAAGAGGGACAACCGACTAATTCTCAAGAGCTTAGCAAACAGAACGCCACAGCTAGCGAGCAGTTGGGAGGAAGCATCAATAAATGGCTAAAGTCTTGGGAGTTTAGCTCCATTAGGGAGAAACTAAAACAAGTATTAAACACAGAGGAAGAAGTCCGGTTTTTTGTTGAAAATGATGATATTATGTTACAGCGTTTACCCTGGCATCTCTGGGATTTCTGGGAACAATATCATCAGTCAGAAGTTGCTTTGTGTTTACCCGATTATAACCCCATCTCAAAAAGAGTAGCAACAAATATTAAAGAGCAAGTGAGGATTTTAGTTATTTTTGGAGAACCTTCAAATAATAACTCTTTAAAAATCAATACTGATGCTGATTGGGAAACTCTGAAAGCACATTTCCCCGATGCTGACATGATTCGGTTAAATCAGCCAAAACTGGAGGATTTAGGCAATCTCCTTTGGCAAGAACAACTGGATATCATCTTCTATTCAGGTCACAGTTCCAGTCAAGCAGATGGCTCAAAAAGTTGGCTGGTTATTAATGAACAAGAAAATATAGAAATTCGAGATTTAAAGTACGCTTTTCAAAAAGCTACCCGGCGAGGATTGCAACTAGCAATTTTCAACTCTTGTGACGGTTTGGGAATAGGGCGGCAACTGGCTGCTTGGCACATTCCACAAGTAATTGTAATGCGGGAGCCGGTACCAGATTATGTTGCTCAGAAATTTTTACAGTATTTTCTTGAGGCATACGCTCGTGAGGGAAAATCTCTCTATCTAGCAGTACGGGTAGCACGGGAAAAGTTGTCATTTTTAAAGTACCAATGTCCGGGTGCAACTTGGTTACCTGTCATTTTTCACCATCCAGCAGAACGCCTTCTAAGTTGGCAAGAAATTTGCAGTGTCAGCATTAGCAGTCAATCCAAGACTTCATCTCCATCGGCTGTGGAGAGTGACATAACGAATCAGGTGATACAAGAGCGATCGCCAAGAGATATTAGTATTGTAGATGATACTCAAGTAGTTGCTCCTACAGGACTGTTCGCAGTATTCACCAGCGTACT
>JBOFTL010000178.1:0-1557 GCA_051652045.1 Microcoleus sp.
CACCTGACTTTGGCGGAACCGAGACAGCAAGCGTTCCCGCTGCGCCTGGTTCAAATTGCCGTGATACTCATCTACGCTGTGGCCGGCTGCTTGCAGTTGGCTGGTAAGTTCCGCCGCCGACTGCCGCGTCCGCACGAAAATCAGTGCGGATTCTGGGTCTTCCATTTCTAGAATTGGCTGCAAGGCCTTCGCCTTCGACCAGCCGCGCGGCACGAGGTAGACGCCTTGGCGGATGCGCTTCGGCGTTGCTTTCGGCTGTTCCACGGTTACGTTAACTGGAGTGCGCAAATGCCGCGCTACCAATTTCCGAATCGAAGGTTCCATCGTCGCCGAGAAAAACGCTGTTTGACGCTCTGGGGGTGCTGCGTCTAGAATTTTTTCGACATCTTGGATGAAGCCCATGCTCAGCATTTCGTCAGCTTCATCTAAAACCAACCATTTCACTTGGTCTAGCTTCAGACTTCCCCGGTTCAGCATATCGATGATGCGTCCGGGGGTACCCACAACAATGTGAACTCCCCGCTTCAAGCGCTGCATTTGGCGTTCGATCGACTGGCCCCCGTACACTGTCAAAACTTGTATGGAACTGCCCAGCTTGACCGGCCCCTCGCTAATACCGCTCAAATCGCGAATCGCCTCTGTCACTTGCATTGCTAATTCGCGAGTCGGCGTCAATACCAATGCTTGAACCGCATTTAAGTTCAGATCGATCCGCTCCAAGATGGGCAACGAAAATGCTGCTGTTTTGCCCGTTCCTGTTTGGGCTTGACCCACAACATCGCGACCCGCTAGTAAGTGCGGGATTGCTTGTACTTGAATCGGAGTAGGTTCTGCAAAGCCTAGTGTTTCCAGATGGCAAACCAGCTCTTCCGAAAGACCTAAGCCTTCAAACGATAAATTCATTAATGCTCCTAATAACGAGTTTTAGCCTTCTAAATTGCCCAACTCGGATGCGGATTTCTGCTTTATTGCAGGAACTCTTACGAGTTCTTTATGGTGCTGCGCCTGGGTGCACCTTCTTAAATACCAATCGAGTATAGGGCAGCTTCGCCGGGGGTGACTAATTTACCTGCCCGACAGCCGTCTTTGAGTTTGTATCATCACCTGTACCAACTGCAAGCAGTTTGGTCAGCACTTTCCGCATTTCCGGTCAGGATTTGTCGGACTTCCTTTGAGATACCGATCGGTTTTCTCTCAGAGGCATTTTATAGTGAGGATCGTGACCAGCCCCACTTCATAAAACTTCACTACCTTACATAGTAGAGAAATTTGTTTTTTCAGGCGCTATCCCGCATTCTTTCGCCTGCGGTATTTAGCTGGGGATGCGCCGCCACTCACCGCCTTTGCCGATCGACACTTGATTTGGAATCACCATGTAGTGTGGCTCGGATGGCGAAGAAATCTCGATCGTCCCCGCTTATGTCTTGACTAATCTTATCATAACTCTTTACATTCAGAAACAAAACATCAAATTCGTTAAAATTCTCCGATCGTCCTGTAGAGATTACCGCACCTGATGGGGAAGGGAGGGGGAGGGGGGGGAGGGGGAGAGAGGGG
>JBOFTL010000179.1:0-11869 GCA_051652045.1 Microcoleus sp.
TAAATTTCTTATGATGCTGTACAAGTCGGTCCGAACAGTTATAATTTGTTGATTCAAACCGCGATCGACCGATCGACCTTATATCAAAAAAATCATCTCATGGCACGAGTCACTCCCACTCAAACTACATCTCAATACGAAACTACCGCACCCGAAGAAGAAATTGAGTTGCTGGTAGAAGAAGTTAAGACAGAAAGCGAACTCGATTTAGAGTTTCTCTACACCAGAGATATTGAGTTTCGGCAAGAAACAATTTATTTTATCGTAGTCGATCGCTTTCACGACGGCGACCCCGAAAACAGCGAAGGTCCAAATCCCGAATTGTACGATCCAGAAGCGAAAGACTGGGGCAAGTATTGGGGCGGCGATTTACAGGGAATTATCGACAAACTCGACTACTTAAAAGATATGGGAGTAACCGCACTGTGGCTGACTCCTTTGTTCGAGCAAGTTGAAGCTTTATTTGTCGAACAAGCTGCCATTCACGGCTACTGGATCAAGGATTTTAAACGGCTAAATCCTCGGTTTATTGGTAAAGATGAAAACCCATCTCTCAACCAAACTCAAGAAACTAAAGATACCGCATTTGATAGGTTGATTTCCGAGTTGCACAAGCGAAAAATGAAATTCATACTAGATATTGTCTGCAACCACAGCAACCCGGATTTTAGCGGCAAAAAAGGCGAACTCTATGACGATGGTGTCAAAATAGCTGACTTTAACGAAGACAAAAATCACTGGTATCACCACTACGGCGAAGTTACAGATTGGGAAGATGAATGGCAAGTCCAAAACTGCGAACTTTCCGGTTTAGCTACTTTTAATGAAAACAATCCCGAATACCGCAACTATATCAAAGCAGCCATCAAACAGTGGCTCGATCGAGGTGTTGATGCTTTGCGAGTCGATACTGTCAAGCATATGCCGATCTGGTTTTGGCAGGAATTTAACGCCGATATTACCACGCACAGACCGGATGTTTTCATCTTTGGCGAGTGGATTTATAGCGATCCCAGAAACGATCGATCGGTCGAATTTGCCAACGAATCTGGCATGAGTATTTTAGATTTCGGGTTGTGCGTCGCCCTTCGGGAAGCGCTGGCAAAGGGTGCTGAAGGTGGCTTTCATTTAATCCAAGATGTACTCGATTTAGACCACCGTTACTACGGGGCTACTGAGCTAATTACGTTTATTGACAACCACGATATGCCTCGGTTTCAATCGCTCAATCCCGATCCGGAAATGCTGAAGTTAGCTGTTAATTTAATCATGACAACTCGCGGTATTCCCTGCCTTTATTACGGCACAGAACAGTACCTGCACGACGATACAGAAGGGGGAAATGACCCTTACAACCGCCCGATGATGGAAAATTGGGATACTGATTCGCCGATTTATCGAGATGTGCGGTTGCTGTCAGGATTGCGACGCTTGAATCCAGCACTTCCTATGGGGAGTCAGTGGTCAAAGTATCTGACTCCTGATGTCTATTGTTACGTGCGACGCTATCGGGATTCAATAGTATTTGTAGCGATGAATCGAGGTGATGCTGTCACTATAGAAGCTGTTGATACTGAATTGCCCGATGGAGAACATACGGATGTTTTGTCCCGCCGCAAATTTGAAGTGAAAGATGGAATGCTGCAGGATTTAGAGTTGGGTGCACGGGAAGTAATGATTTTCAGTCACGTAGGCGAACGAATTAAGGCAAAAACTATTGTGCGGGTGCAGCTTAACAGCGTTCAAACTCAGCCTGGGGAAAGGGTGGCGGTAATTGGCGACTGTCCGGAGTTGGGAAACTGGGATCTCAGCAAAGCTTATCCGCTGGAATACATTAATACTAATACTTGGTTTGGGGAGATTCCGTTTGATGAAAGTGCGGGGAAATTGATTTCTTACAAGTATGTTTTGCTGCGGGAGGGACAGTCGCCACTGCGAGAAAATTTGGTTTGCCGCCGCTGGGTTTTGGCTAGTGAGGGGACTGTTAAATGGCGGGATAAATGGGCTACAGGGCGAGAGTCTTAAGTGACATGAATTATGTAGGGTGCGCACTGCGCACCTTACCATTTTTTAGTAGTTACGTAGGGTGCGTACAGTGAAATGAATTATGTAGGGTGCGCACTGCGCACCTTATCATTTTTTAGTTTAAAGCGATCGCAATCGATCGACCAAAACATCTACATAATGTTCGCTGTTGTGATGCTTCATTACCATTTCATAGCCTTTTTGTGCTTGAGATTCTGCCACTTGAGGATTGTTTAGCAAATCGACAATTGCCTCTCGCAAACCTGCCACATCTCCGGCGTTTACTACTTTTGCAGTATCCGGTTGCGCTAAGTAATCTACCATCCCCTGAGTGCGAGTAATTGCAACCGGTCTTTTGCAGGCCAGTGCTTCTACTAAACCCTGAACTCCAGCAGCATATTTATTCTCCACCAAACAAACTGCTACTACATCGGCATCGCGGTAAAGCTGCACTAAATCCGGCCATTCGTAGAATTGGCGCGACATATTTGCGGGCATGGTTTCGGGAAAAGCTTGGGCTAATGCTTTAGCATCTTTGGAAAAACCGCTAATTTTTACATCCACATCTAAATCGGCTGTTGCTGCGGCGAGAAGTCGGTAATCGCGTTTTTCAAGTCCGACACTAACGATTGTTTTCCGCTGTTTTTCGGGCGATGCGGGGCCTGGGGTAAAAAATTTCGTATCTGTTTGTTCCAACAACAGTAAAACTTTTGATTCGGGTAAGCCTAAATAGCTGGATAAAAAATTAGTTTGAGGGCTCGCACAGGCCATGAACAAATCGATTTTATTTGCTAAACCGAACAGTTTTAGGGCGGCGCGTCCCCGCAGTCGATCCATATTGTGGAAGTATACAACTATTTTCGGGCGATCGGGCTTGGCACCGCACAAAGTTGCTACGGGAATCCCGATGTCTTCTCCCGTACAGAATATGACATCTTTGCTGCTGACTCGATCGCGCAATTTGCGGGCGAGAGCCCAATGCTGCGGCAAACTCGAAATTTTCGATCGCAGCTTGTCGCTCCACACTATCTCCTCCCCATCAGGGGCGTGTACTTCTGCCTGCAAATTGTCTCTAATTGCCCGCAAAACGTGACGGGGGCATTTGCCGTCGCGAGCGCTGCGATCGATGCCATCTAGGTCTATTTTGCGTCCTAATGCTAAATGGTATGTCAAAGTATTCTCCCCTGTTGTATTCCAAAAACGTTTGCCAAAAGCCTCTCGGTTTGTATTTCTTTTTTGTCGGTTCGATTATTTCTACTTGAAATCTAAGATTTCATTTAAGATTTTTCTCGATTAAGGACTCATACAATTAGCAACTCACTCCACATGAATTTACACTGAGTTTGATAAGATGGAAAGATGGACTTAGCAAACTGTGCTGCATCGTTTATAACACCTCTCAATCAATTCAACAAGGCTTTGCCGAGAAGTTGACAAGAGTTACAGGTTCGATCGACCAATACCTCACTTGCTTTGAGTGAACTACTGATTCGCCTATTATTAGCTTTATGTATATTTCTCCCGATCGCGAGCGCAAAATTCGCTCAGTCCTGCGCGAGTGCGGCCGACAAGCTTGCCAACTCGCAGCCCGACCCTTTGACATTACCGAAAAGGGGCCGGGTGATTACGTGACAAGTATCGATCGATACTTAGACGCACAGCTATCGACAGCATTCTTGGGTTTGTTTCCTGAAGACGGCATTATCACTGAAGAAAATGCAGCATCAAGAGCGGCCTACGGTCGGAATTACCGCAGCCTGTGGTGCATCGACCCCCTCGACGGCACCGAAGAATTTATGCGGGGAAACCTCGAATACGCAACAATGGTGGGTCTGCTGCACAACTCCGAACCAGTCGCCGGTTGGATCTACGCCCCGGCATCGGAGCAAATGTATTTCGGGGGCAAAGATTGGGGATTGTTCTACGCACTGGGAGACGCAGACCCGAGGCCGATCGCCCTGAACCCGCCTCCCGCTGTAACCGCAGACAAGTTTAAAATTGTACTCGGAGACAAAGACCAGAAAAACTACGGCCCGGCGATTTCTCAAGCTATACCGGGCGCTGAATTTTATTCCCTGGGCAGCTTTGGTTTAAAAGTTCTCGAAGTTATCACCGGTCGAGCCGGTTTGTACCTGTACCTCAACGGCAGAGTCAAAGTCTGGGATACCGCCGGCCCTCTAGCCCTCGCCAAAGCCGCCGGATTAATCTGCTGCGATTTGCAAGGTCAACCCTTGAGGTGGACGCCCGATGCCTTAAATTCTGAAACCTTGGCCCACTTTCAGCCCATCGCCGTTGGTTGGCCTGACTACATAGAATGCTGGTTGGAGAAAATTCGACAGGCTGTTGACGGCACTCAGATTGAGAGTTGACCGAAACTAATGGGATACAAACCCCGTCCTTTCATGAGGGCTTTTCTCCTGTCACTTAACCCGAACCAATACAGCGGGTTAAAACCCGCCGTGTCGTTTTTCATCCCTGCTCTGAAGAGGCAGGGCTTTCAAGCTGCCACGCTACTCTGGTAATTAAAGAATCGGCTAATTTTACGCGAACCGCGCCCCCGCACCCTTATCATCAATGAAGGGAGCAACAGATTGCGTGTTTTCTCAAACACCGATCGCTCCAGAGGCTGTTGGCTGTTGCCTAATCAAATTTCCTAAGCTTTGCGAGTTGCATGAAGACAGAAGCTTTCAGTGAGCTATTTCCCCTATTTAAGGGTGCTAACCCAGAAACTTTGGGAGGGCTGCTATCAAATGCCGTCAAACACGAGTATCCACCCGGTCGAGCTGTAGTTATGGAAGATTCGTGGGGCAACGCAATTTACTTTGTGGTGTCGGGCTGGGTCAAAGTCCGTCGCTTGTCAAACGATCGAGCCGTATCGATGGCTATTCTGGGACGGGGTGCATTCTTCGGCGAAATGGCCATTCTCGATGAATCTCCGCGATCGAATGACGTAATTGCCCTGTCGCCCGTGCGACTGATCAGCGTTACGGCCCAGCGATTTATTCAAACCTTGTTCAAAGATCCGCAGTTGCACCACCGAATGCTGCAACTGATGGTGCGGCGGCTGCGCCAAACCAATCTCCGCTATCAACTCCGGAACCGCCAGCCAGCAGTTAAACTAGCAAATACTTTAGTCGAGCTGGCAGAAAACTACGGTCAGAAAACTGCACAGGGCAAAGAGATATTTAATATCCCTTATGAAGACTTAGCGGACGTGACAGATATCGCCCTAGATGAAACCAGCAAAATTATGGAAACGCTAGAGAGTAAAAACTGGATCGAAATAGATCGAGAGCGCCAAACTATCCATTTAATCAACATCAAACACTTGATGAATCTGGCAAGCAAGTAAACAACCCACCGCTAAATCGCCGTCCCGATTATAGCGGGGGTTTCTCAGCGAAGTGCTCTCGAAATTCAGGAATTTACAGCGATTTTCAGTAACATGAGGTACGGTCAGGAATTGGTAATTGGTAATTGGTAATTGGTAACGATCGTGTCAAATCGATCGTCCGATTACTGACTTTTCAAATAGGACTTATGCAAAAAACAGTTTGACGCGCTATATATAAGAGTAAGGTGCGTCTCGAATTGTCCTACATATAGAGCGCTTGTGTAAGTCCGGTCACAGCAAGCCACTGTATGCGGACGGGTTGAAATTTGGGGAAACTTTCAGTCGAAAATTTCAGAATTAATTATGACAGATGCCACTCATTTTGATACATCAGAAACTTCCCGAAACTTTGCGGGACAATTAGGTTCGGTGCAATTAAATGCAGCGACAATAGAGTATGCGGTGGCGATGCCCAATCCTGAATCCCACTTATTTGAAGTGACTTTGTACGTGCGAGGTTGGTCGGCACCAGTTTTAGATTTAAAAATGCCAGTTTGGACTCCGGGTTCTTACTTGGTTCGAGAGTACGCCAAACACTTGCAAGATTTTAGCGCGCGTGCCGGAGAGCGAGCTTTGTCGTGGCGCAAAATGGGTAAAAATCACTGGCAATTAGATACGGATGCGGTTGCAGAGATCGCGGTACATTATCGCATTTTTGCCAACGAACTGACGGTGCGCACCAATCATTTAGATCGCACTCACGGTTATTTTAACCCGGCGGCTTTGTGCTTTTTCGTGCCGGGATTCGATCGCGCTCCTTACACGATAAAAATCGTACCACCTCGCCCGGAATGGCGCGTTGTGACTGCTTTGCCGCCAGTTTTGGGGCGTGAGAACACTTTCGTCGCTCCGGATTTTGATACTCTTGTCGATAGTCCTTTCGAGATCGGAATTCACGATGCTTGCGATTTTACCGTGATGGGTAAACTCCATCAGTTAGTTGTCTGGGGAAAAGGTAATTTAGCAGTCGATCGGACAATTAGAGATATCCAAAAAATTATTGAAGTTGAAGCAGAAATGTTCGGCGGTTTGCCTTACGATCGCTATATCTTTTTGCTGCATTTGTCCGCTTCCGGTTTTGGGGGTTTGGAACACAAAGATAGCTGCACTCTCAACTATCCGCGTTTTGGTTTTCGGGCAAAGGATAAGTATGAAAGATTCATGCAATTGGTGGCTCACGAGTTTTTCCACCTCTGGAATGTCAAGCGAATTCGCCCGAAAGCTCTCGAAGTTTTTGATTACGAACAGGAAAATTATACTACTTCTTTGTGGTTTTCTGAAGGTACGACCAGTTATTACGATTTGGTGATTCCATATCGATCGGGCATCTACGGCGTTAAGGGTTTTTTCCAAAATTTAGCTAAGGAAATCACCCGCTTGCAAACGACTCCGGGACGGAAATTCCAGCCTGCAAGCGAGTCGAGTTGGGATGCTTGGATCAAGCTGTACCGTCGGGATGCTAACAGCGATAATTGCCAAATTTCTTATTATTTGAAAGGGGAAGTTGTTACCTTTTTGCTGGATTTATTGATTCGGGCAAAGCACCGAAACGATCGCTCGTTTGATGATGTAATGCGTTTGATGTGGCAAAAATTTGGCGGTGCTAATTCTACTTTAAATGGTGGGAACCAACTTAAATCGGGTAAGGATATCGATGCGATCGCACAAACAAACGGACATTTAAATTCTCAGTTATCTCAAACGGAAATCGGCTTTACTCCAGAAGAGTTGAAAGCTGCGATCGAGTCGGTTGCAGGTGTCGATTTGAGCGACTTTTTTGCCCGCTATATTGACGGTACTGAAGAGTTGCCCTATGACGAATATCTCGCACCTTTCGGGCTGAAAATTGCGGTAGACGATCCTAATGAAATACCTCGGATCGGTTGGACTCTGGGTACGGAAAACGGGCGAGAAACTGTTAAGTTTGTTGAAGCAGGATCTCCTGCCCAGTTGGCAGGAATTGATGCTGGGGATGAGTTACTGGCGATCGATGGTTTTCGAGTAGTAAATTCAGAACAAGCAGGTGAGAGGCTGAGGGATTACAATCCTGGAGATATTGTTTTGATTACTGTGTTTCATCAAGACGAACTCCGTACTTGTCCCGTGACTTTGGCACCGCTGCAACCGGGACGTTATTCGATCGTACCAGTCGATCGACCGAGTGAAATTCAGCAACAAAACTTTACTGGATGGCTGGGAGTTCCTTTGTCAAAGTTATGACATCATAGTCAGTTGAGAGTTGAGAGTTGATAGTTGATAGTTGATAGTCGATCGTCTTTCGATTTGTAGGGTTCGACCTCAAATTCGGATAACGCCCGATTGCATCTGAGAGTTTGAGGTCGAAAGATGCCCCAGCGCTCGCCCTAATAGTTGATAGTTAAGAGTTGGTAATTGACAGTTCACTCCAAAACTAATCATTAGTTATTAATCATTGGTAACAAAGCATTGATTCCCAATTCCCAATTACCAACTACCAATTACCAATTACCAATTACCAATTACCAATTCACCCATAACAAATAACCAAATAACTAATTGTATGATTCAACCGCCACCACCTCCTTCAATTTCGCCCCGCCAAATGAACTTGCTGAGAATTGTTGCTTCTATGGCGTGGGCTGACGGCGAACTCGCGACTGAAGAAGTCGATTTAATGCTCGATCGTTTTTGCCGTTTGTTTGCTAGCGATACCGAACAACAGGCATTGCAACAAGAATTGCGCGATTACGTAATGCAAAATATTCCGCTTGATGAGTTGATTAGTCAACTAGAAAGTCAAGCAGAACGTGAATTGGTGTTGCAACTCGGTTATGAGGTAATTGCATCTAGTTCTCGCACTCCAGAGGAGCCAAAAATTAATGCTGAAGAAGCGGCAGCTTATCAAAAATTAGTACAGTTGCTGGATCTTCCCGAGGATACTGTCAAGCGCATTGAATCTGAAGCGTCTGCAACACGTACTTCAGGGGGAATTGTAGAAAATCTCGCTCAAAAATTAGAACAATTTATCAAGGGTTAAAATGTTCGTAGTGCGGATTGAAGTCTGCAAAATAGAAAGGACTGAAGTCCTTACTACGAACCGGGGGTATGAGGTTTGTAGTGAGGACTTCAGTCCTCAGAATAAGGACTGAAGTCCTTACTACGAACTGGGGGTATGAGGTTTGTAGTGAGGACTTCAGTCCTCAAAAATCCGGACTGAAGTCCTTACTACGAACTGGGGGATGAGGTTTGTAGTGAGGACTTTAGTCCTCAAAAATCAGGACTGAAGTCCTTACTACGAACCGGGGGTATGAGGTTTGTAGTGAGGACTTCAGTCCTCAAAAATCAGGACTGAAGTCCTTACTACGAACTGGGGGATGAGGTTTGTAGTGAGGACTTTAGTCCTCAAAATAAGGACTGAAGCCCTTACTACGAACTGTCAACTCTCAACTCTTTAATTGAGCTTGAATCCTTTAGCTGCTAGTTGTCGGCTCAAGCTTTGAATTATAACCCGATCGACCGTATTTTCACCTGGTGCTGTACTGGTTTGGCGCTGTCGTTCGATATATTCATTGCGTTTTTGAGATAACTCGCGAATCTTCCTTTGAATCGCCTGTCTTTCCGTTTTTTTCGCAGCTACATAAGCCCTCTTTTCTGGTAGCGTCATCCCGCGCATGACTTCCGGTAAATCATCATCTGATATTGCTTCAAGTCTAACTCTGCCGTTATCTAAAGCATCGATTAAATCCCAAGAAGCATTATCATAGTATTCAGAAGCTTTCGAGCTACTGCGCGAAACCAAACTTCTGCCAGAATTAGTATCTTCAGCAGCCTGACGCTGTTGTCCTATTCTTCCTTCTCTACCGTAGGGAATGTAAGTTTGATTGAGTTTAGCATTCCAATTAGCAATTTCGCTGTCGTAAGGGGATTCAATTACTGCAATTTTTTGGTTTTGATTGATATTGAAGTTACTGCCTTTTCCTACACTAGCTCCTGATGCCCAAAGTTGTCGCTCCTGACTTTCCGCTGAACCGCAGTAGATAGTATTAACGAGAGTATCTCCTTTAACAGCAAGATTGACAGATTGAGTCCAAACTATTGGACCTTGGTCAAATGGTTCGTTACCCGCAATAAAAATTACGCGAAAATCTGCCGGATCTTTACTCCAGTTTAATTCTTGCATTGCCGATCGAATCACCCAGCCAGCATATTCTTGACCGCCGTTGGTTTTGATACTAAATAATTTTTCAGAAACTAAGTCTAATTCAGGAGTAAATCCGGTTAATAATCTCACATAACCTTCGGAAGAAGGTAAGGTGTCATTACCGTAATGGTAGAGGGCGACTTCTAATTCGGGAACTTCACCGTTTTTGGTAACTTTAGTTAAGTAATTAACAATTTGCCAAAGTTGAGTGCGAGTTTGGTCGATAAGTCCATCCATACTGTTGCTAGAATCTAACAGAATGGCAATCTGAATTTTAGCTTTAGCCCAAGCTGCTGTGGGAGAACACAAGATACTGAGGGTTAAAGCTGTAGTGAATAAGATTCTAGTTAGTTTCCGCATGGATTTTCCAATTTGATGATGGATGGAATTGATGCACTCCGATCGCGTCCGATCGAGCGCAATAACTAAGGTTTGTAGTGTAGACTTTAGTCCGCCCCAGATGTTGGTGTCTGAAGTTTGATAGTTCGATCGCAGTCTTTAACTTTGAGGACTTAATTTTCCCGGCTTGTGTTCCCCGATCGCCAGTAATATCTGAAGGAGTTTTTTCAAAACACCCCCTAATGTATGATGAGATGCTGCAAGGCATAAATCAAAAAACATGAAAGGAAGCATCACAAGTAAATTAAGGCGTTTGGCTGGCAGTTTTGTCGCGCATCCTGAGTACATTCCCCGCTACTTGCGCGATCGCGCGCCCGATCGCACTTCGCCGCTAGAAATGGAACTTCCCTGGATTTCTTATGGTGCGATCGACTTCCTTGATGAATATTTAAAATCAGACATGAAAGTTTATGAATACGGTTGCGGGGGTTCGACACTGTTTTTTGCTTCGCGAGTAGCAGAAGTAACGAGTATCGAACATCAAGAACTTTGGTGCGATCGTGTCAGAACAAAACTGCAAGAGAAGTCTGCGAATCACGTTAATTTACAATTAGTAGATTGCGATTTATCACAAACACCCGACTTCCAAAACTCTCGCTACGCGCAATTTGTGCGAGGTATAGAAGCCGATGTAATTCTAATAGACGGACTTGAGGACTGGTCAACATATCACCTGCGGCCGATGTGTTTTGCGATCGCCGAAACTTGTATCAAAAAAGGAGGAATCATCATTTTAGATGACTCTTGGCGCTACACTCATCTGAGAGAAAAAAACTCTGCCGATCGAGTAGAAATATTTGAAAGTCCAGGTCCCGCGCGTCCGGGAGTAACTTCGACAGATGTTTACTTCTATTAATTCTTGTTTGGGTAATTGGTAATTAGTAATTGGTAATTAGTAATTGCCGATCGGCCTGAATCCCAGAAACCAGGTTTCTATGAGAAGTTTTGCCTCCCACGAAAGGTGAAAAAGAAACCCGGTTTCTGAGTGGATGTGCGATCGACCAAATTCCGAGACACCGGGTTTCCATGAGATTTTTCAGATCCCCACAAGACTTTTCCAATAAACCCAGTTTCTGAGTTTTTGGCGCGATCTGCAGTCCAATATATTTGACTGTAACTGCATTACCAGATGCAGCCAAAGCTATCCTCATTGACAAATTGATGCGTAGATTCGGGCAAAAACCTGGTTTCTTTGAGTGCGACTCTTGGATGTCTTGCAACTTGTGTGCTAACCGCCGTGGCGGTTGCTATATCACGCGCGCTGGACTCCCGGTGGCGTCCAAGTACCGTTGAGGGCTGCTTCTTCCGGCCAGTAAATACGCATTGTCAAGTTAAAATCTCCCGTGGGGGCGGGCAACCAATTCGATTGCAATGCGGCATCTGTCGGTGCATTTTGAATGTAAATATCCAGGGAACCGTCAGCATTGTACTGCAACGGATCTCGATCGCCCAAAGCATATCGATTCAAAGAATTTTCTACCAACAGGCGATCGCCATCGTACATAGTCACAGACCAAAAAGCTTGACTCGGTGGAAATTCTCCCGGCCCAAACCTCAGTACATACTTGTTAGTACCATTGAGCGGCTGACCGTCGCGATCGCTGTAAGCTGTGGGATAGAGTGCATCGGCATCGAGATTCGCACCCAAACCTACCAAGCCAACTACCGCCCGCTTCAAGTATTCCGTGCCGTAGTCGCCCAAACCGCCAGAAATCGTCCAACCCTCAACAGCATCGCTTTCACCGCTAGCCGCTGTCGAAATGATTTTTTGCGCTGCGGGTACAGCCCTTTCAAAACCTCGCGCTGCTGCGAAAGATAGGGAATCAAAATCAAATGTTTGGGTTGGTGTCAAGCCAAAAGGCTCAAAAGTC
>JBOFTL010000180.1:0-5119 GCA_051652045.1 Microcoleus sp.
CACAATATCATTGCTGCGGCTGCCGACAAAAGTTGCTTCGCGGCCTGGTTCGTTTTTACCGAAATTGAAATAGTGATCGCGACCGGTTTTCAAGGCTCCATTGTTGATAAACGGTACGATATCCGGGTTTTCTTTCAAGTATTCCGGTTCAAAGAACGATGTACCAAAACGACCTTCTTTCGAGCCGAATTGAATGAAATGCTGGTAGCCGGATTTGAACGGTTTATCGGGTCCGATAAAGGCTCGCAACTCGGGATTATTTGCTAAATAAAAATCTTCGTTGTACTCTGGCGATACTTGGGTGCGGCGACCTCCTTCATCGTAACCGAATTGGATGAAGTGATCGAGTCCGGTGGCAAAAGGTGCGTTGGGATTGACCGTGCGGACAAAGGGTGCGAGATCTGGATTTGCAGCTAAGTAAGTATCTTCGTCAAAATAACGCGATACCTTAGTTAATCCGGCCGATCGACCGAATTTTTCAAAGTGTTCTCTACCGGAACTGATGATGCCTGCATCAACAGCCGGTTTGAGCCAAGGATAGGATGCTAGGTAGTATTGTTCGTCAAAAATTGCATAGTTAGCCATGATTTAGCCTCGAATTTAGATAGTTGAAATTGTCAACAACAATCGGTTCCCACTGGCGATGAGATCGCTGGAAATTCTTCCTAGATAGAAGTCGTGAAATTGCTTGAAGTTCCAGCAAAAATATTGCTTTTCGCTGCTCGATCGCCCTTTTGGAACTTACATAAATACAGAAGATGTCCGATAGTTTTAAGTTCCCAGCATAATTTGAAATTTCCTGTTTTATACAGTTCAGTTTGGATTGATGCCAATCTACTAAAGCTTTTTACAAGTTCTGCAATTTGTAATTCCTTTAATAGCTCGATCGCCTGTTTGGATTAGTTCTACAAACTTGGGAACTTTTATCGGGATTATTTTCGTCAAAATCTATTTTCTTATTTTTATTTTATTTTTTAAGTTTCCAGTCTATCCCTGAATACATATTTATAAAAATATGTCAAGTTAAATTTTGTAAATAATTATGTGAGTATTTATTCAGTAAATTTGTAAAAATATGTAACAAAAGTGGCTAGATATTTGTCGATTTGTGTCGCGCTCAAGCTCAAATCGCCTAATGGCAAGCGTTTTCTGGTAAAAATGCTCATGGGGTAAAAAACTTCCCGATTCCGAAAACAGCATCTTAAAGGAGCCTAACTGGATGTTCACTCACGTCAAGCCCACCATTCGCCACCTCGTGCCGGAAAACTTGCAGGGTCGATCGCTCCTGAAGGTGGTATATGTCGTGCTAGAACCGCAATATCAAAGCGCCCTGTCGGCAGCGGTTCGATCGATAAATAAGAAAAATCCGAATCTGGCGATCGAAATCAGCGGCTACCTGATCGAGGAATTGCGCAGCCCGGAAAATTACGAAGCCTTTAAAAGGGATGTGGCCGCTGCCAATATATTTATCGCCTCCCTAATTTTTATCGAAGACTTGGCAGAAAAAGTCGTAGCCGCAGTGGAACCGGTGCGGGACAACTTGGATGTCGCCGTAGTTTTTCCCTCAATGCCTGCGGTGATGCGACTAAATAAAATGGGCAGTTTCTCGATGGCACAATTGGGACAAAGCAAAAGTGCGATCGGCGAATTCATGAAAAAGCGGAAGGAAAAATCCGGCAGTTCCTTCCAAGATGGAATGCTGAAACTGTTACAAACTCTGCCAAAAGTTCTCAAGTATTTGCCCATAGACAAAGCCCAAGATGCCCGCAACTTCATGCTGAGTTTTCAGTATTGGCTGGGAGGTTCCCAAGAAAACTTGGAAAACTTCTTGCTGATGCTGTCGCATAAATACGTCTACAAAGACCAACAACAAATCAATTTTCAAGATCCGGTTGTTTACCCGGACATGGGGATTTGGCATCCTTTAGCGCCGTCCATGTTTGAGGATGTAAAAGAATATCTAAATTGGTATAATGCCCGCAAAGATATTTCAGCAGACCTCAAAGATCCCCTAGCACCTTGCGTCGGTTTAGTGTTGCAGCGCACTCACTTAGTAACCGGAGATGACGCGCACTACGTAGCGATGGTGCAGGAATTGGAAGTTATGGGGGCGCGAGTCGTACCGATTTTTGCCGGCGGTTTGGACTTCTCCAAACCCGTAGAAACTTATTTCTTGGAAGTAGGAGCAAAAGGTGTCGCACCGCTACCGATTGTTGATGCAGTAGTTTCTTTAACAGGTTTTGCATTAGTTGGCGGCCCGGCGAGACAAGATCACCCGAAGGCGATCGAATCTTTGAAAAAATTGAATCGCCCTTACATGGTAGCTTTACCGTTAGTTTTCCAAACCACTGAAGAGTGGGAAAACAGCGATTTAGGCTTGCACCCGATTCAAGTTGCACTGCAAATTGCAATTCCCGAATTAGATGGCGCGATCGAACCGATTATCTTATCCGGTAGAGACGGCACGACTGGAAAGGCGATCGCGCTGCAAGATAGAATAGAGGCGATCGCGCAGCGGGCGATGAAATGGGCAATCCTGCGCCGCAAACCCAAATTAGACAAAAAAGTTGCGATTACAATTTTCAGTTTTCCGCCCGATAAAGGCAACGTCGGAACTGCCGCTTACCTCGACGTTTTCGGCTCGATTTACCAAGTAATGAAAGCCTTAAAAGGCAACGGTTACGACTTGCCAGAACTGCCGGAATCCGCCGAAAAGTTAATGCAAGAAGTCATCCATGACGCCGCAGCCCAATATCAAAGTCCCGAATTAAATATCGCCCACCGGATGTCAGTAGAAGAGTACGAAAGACTGACACCGTATTCGGAACGCTTGCATGAAAATTGGGGACCGCCTCCGGGACATTTGAACAGTGACGGACAAAATTTGCTGATTTACGGCAAGGCATTCGGCAATGTATTTATTGGAGTGCAACCTACTTTTGGATACGAAGGAGATCCGATGCGGTTGCTGTTTTCCAGATCCGCCAGTCCCCACCACGGTTTTGCAGCTTACTACACCTATTTAGAGCGCATTTGGGGTGCGGATGCGGTGCTGCACTTCGGCACTCACGGTTCGCTGGAATTCATGCCCGGTAAGCAGATGGGAATGTCTGGCGAATGCTATCCCGACAGTTTGATCGGCAAGATTCCTAACATCTATTACTACGCGGCAAACAATCCTTCTGAGGCAACAATTGCCAAGCGTCGCAGCTATGCGGAAACGATTTCTTACCTGACGCCGCCTGCGGAAAATGCGGGTTTGTACAAAGGTTTGCAGGAATTGAGCGAGTTAATCGGTTCCTATCAAACTTTAAAAGATACCGGGCGGGGCGTGCCGATCGTCAATACGATTTTGGATAAATGCCGTCTGGTAAATTTGGACAAAGATATTGCTTTGCCGGAAACCGATGCAGTGCAAATGACTGCGGAGGAACGGGACAATTTAATCGGTTTGGTGTACCGCAAATTGATGGAAATCGAATCGCGGTTGTTACCTTGCGGCTTGCACGTAATTGGTAAACCACCGACAGCGGAAGAGGCGATCGCAACTTTGGTAAATATTGCCAATTTAGATCGGGAAGAAGAGGGAATTCTCAGCTTATCTCGGATTATCGCCAACAGTCTCGATCGCGACATCAATGAAATTTATTCTAATAGCGATCGAGGCATTTTAACCGATGTCGAACTGCTGCAAAACATCACCTTAGCCTGCCGCGAAGCAGTCGGGGCTTTGGTAAAAGAACAAACCGACGCCGAGGGTAGAGTTTCGCTAGTTTCCAAGTTAAATTTCTTCAACATGGGTAAGAAAGAACCTTGGATCGAAGCATTACACGCCGCCGGTTACAAAAAAGTCGATCCGGAACCCTTGAAACCGCTGTTTGAGTATCTGGAATTCTGCTTGCAGCAAGTTTGCGCCGATAACGAATTGGGTGCATTATTGCGCGCTTTAGAAGGCGAATACATCCTCCCCGGCCCCGGCGGCGATCCGATTCGCAACCCGGATGTATTGCCGACGGGCAAGAATATGCACGCTTTAGATCCGCAGTCAATCCCCACAGCGGCCGCAGTTAAATCTGCTAAAATTGTGGTCGATCGACTGTTAGAAAGACAGCGCCTCGATAACGGCGGAAATTATCCCGAAACCATCGCCGTCGTGTTGTGGGGAACCGACAACATCAAGACTTACGGCGAATCCCTCGCGCAAGTAATGTGGATGGTGGGAGTCAAGCCAGTTCCCGATGCTTTGGGACGGGTTAACAAACTCGAATTGCTGTCTTTAGAAGAGTTGGGACGCCCGCGAATCGACGTAGTAATTAACTGTTCCGGTGTTTTCCGCGATTTGTTCATCAACCAAATGAACCTGTTAGATAAAGCCGTGAAAATGGCAGCGGAAGCCGACGAACCAGTAGAAATGAACTTCGTCCGCAAACACGCCTTGAAGCAAGCGGAAGAAATGGGAATCAACCTGCGACAAGCAGCAACCCGCGTCTTTTCCAACGCTTCCGGTTCCTACTCATCTAACATCAACTTAGCGGTAGAAAACAGCACTTGGGAAAGCGAATCCGAGTTGCAGGAAATGTACTTAACGCGCAAATCCTTCGCCTTTTCTTCCGACAATCCGGGAACGATGGAACAAGACAGGCAGATTTTTGAATCATCGTTAAAAACTGCGGAAGTCACGTTCCAGAATTTAGATTCGGCGGAAATTTCGCTAACCGATGTTTCGCACTATTTCGACTCCGATCCGACCAAGTTAATCGGCAGTTTGCGGGGCGATGGAAAGCAGCCAGCATCATTTATTGCTGATAGTACGACGGCGCAAGCGCAGGTGCGGACGCTATCAGAAACCGTGCGTTTAGATGCGCGGACAAAGATGCTAAATCCCAAGTGGTACGAGGGAATGCTATCGCACGGATACGAGGGAGTGC
Source organism: Microcoleus sp. (assembly GCA_051652045.1). Taxonomy (GTDB): domain Bacteria; phylum Cyanobacteriota; class Cyanobacteriia; order Cyanobacteriales; family Microcoleaceae; genus Microcoleus. The sequence continues at coordinate 4,929 of JBOFTL010000180.1, forward strand.
GGGAACTTTCCAAGCGTTTGGTAAATACGATGGGATGGAGTGCGACTGCGGGCGCTGTGGACAATTGGGTGTATGAGGATGTGAATGAAACGTTTATCAAAGATGCAGAAATGCAGAAACTTTTGTTAAATTTGAATCCTCATTCTTTCCGCAAGATGGTGAGCACTTTGTTGGAGGTGAACGGCCGGGGT
>JBOFTL010000181.1:0-1785 GCA_051652045.1 Microcoleus sp.
GCGTGACATATTGTTAGAGAAACCGGGTTTTTTTGTAGATCTTTCGTTGAGGATCTGAGATTTTTCCAAGAAACCCGGTTTCTGTGTGCAGTGAATTGGTTGTTTATCCCCAAACTTCTGTTAAATCTAAAACAAATCCTGGTAACACATCTTCACCCGATAAATTTGTCGGATTTTCCAGCACTTCTACTTCCCGATTTTCTCGGTAAATCTCCACTTTTCGGTTTTTCCTATCTATTAACCAACCCAAACGCACGCCATTTTCCATGTATTCTTTCATTTTATCTCGCAGCGGCTTCATTCTGTCTGTTTCAGAACGGAGTTCCACCACAAAATCAGGACTCAAAGGAATGAAGCTTTTTTGCTCTTGGGAGGTAAGAGAATCCCATCTTTCTTGACGCACCCAAGCCGCATCTGGAGAGCGATCGGCCCCATTTGGTAAATGAAAACCCGTAGAAGAATTAAATGCTTTTCCCAATCTATTTTGGCGGTTCCACAACCAAAGTTGTCCGTTGATATCCGAGTTTCTATTTCCTGTTTCGCCTCCGGTTAGTGGATTGACGATTAATTCTCCTGCTGCTGTTCTTTCTAATTGTAACTCCCGATTAGCGCTTGCTAATTCAATGAATTGTTCGCGGGTGACAGTGAGCGTTAGTGCGAGTGGAATATTGAGCGCAATCGATCTCGATATGTCTATTTGTACCATAGTTTTTTCCTCAAATCGATTTTTATTTTGCTACTTTAATTATTGCAATTTTAATGATTAATTTTTTCGAGGCCTAGATGCGCGATCGGACACGGCAGTGCCGTGTCCCTACAATAAATATTGCTGTTAGGGAGACTGCATTGCTGTGTCCTTGGGGGAATTGTTCGATCGGCGGACATATTTCATAAACCTACAATCTGCTGTAAGTATAGCAATTATCAGTCGATCGGTAAACAGTGGGGTGCATCGCTGATTTATAGTTGTAAACAGCCATAATTATTGCGACGCACCATAATTTTACTGTTGCGTATTAGGGTTTGAGATTGAGAATTTTGGATCGCGTCCGTTACCGTTGCACCGATCGTAAATCATTTGAGTTACTTTAGGCGGTTTGTCTCCAATATGAAAGGCGCGGGCTGTTTCTTCGATCGCGCGATCGGAATTAGTAACTCGCTCGAATTGTCTTTGATGTTCTGCCCAAGATTCCACTATAATTGTTTCTACAAATCGCTGGCAATCTGATAAGTCTTGATACAATCCCCAATGAATTGCTCCGTCGCGGCGGCGGGTGTGGCTGAGTGCTTTCATGGCTTGTTTGAAACTGCTAGAATTTGCCGGATCGATGCGGTATTCTAAAGTAATTAGTACCGGGCCGTCGTCGGGAGATGGTTCAAAGGAATGGGCTGGTTGCTGCCAGTGCAAAGAAGCTGTTAAATCCATTTTTTCGGCACATTTGAGGCGGTAGCGAATGCCGAGAAGTGTACTGGCGATCGCCCCCGCACCTGCTACATTTAAACTAACAGAAATTCCGAAATTTTGGGCGATCGTTCCCCACAGCAAACTACCTAATGTCATGCTGCCTTGAAATACTAACAAATAAGTTGCTAAAGCCCTCGCCCGCACCCAAGTAGAAACGGCGGTTTGGGCTGCAACATTCAAGCTTACCATCGCCGTCAAAGACGACAATCCAACTACTAGCATTGCCGCACAAACAGCATAAAAATTGCGCGTATAACTCAATACTAACATCATCATGCCAAAGGTTGCCGATGCGATCGCTACCGACAAATCCGTAGAAA
>JBOFTL010000182.1:0-5307 GCA_051652045.1 Microcoleus sp.
CTGGCGATGCGGAATATGGTGCGGAAGCGGGGGACTTCCCTGTTTCATTTCGCTTTGACAGCGATCGGACTTTTAGGCGTACTCATCGGTTTGGCTTTTCTCGATCGCTATTTCAATTCTTAATCGGGGATGCAACCGATCGACCTCTAAATTTCTAGCTCTATTGTCATCTTTCGCAATCGGAAATTAATCCGATTTTTCCGCACCCGTTGGCATATCGAACAAATGTATTGTATCTTGCCAGCAACAGCAAAATTCTTTAAACTCGACGGTCACAATTGTCAAAAAATTGTGTCAAAAAATAGCCTATGTCGCTTGACAGGAGATGCTAAAAATGCTAATCGAGGTGAACGTGGAAGACTGTTACGGGCTAGCCCCACCGTCAACCGCACCTCTAGACCTCCATCAGAGTAGCAGCGTCCAGATTTCACCCGAAACCTGGCAAGATTGGTTTAGTATTTGGCTGGACGAGCAGGTTGCGGATTTGCCAGCAGCGGCGGGCTACGAAGTTAGCCTGCGTCTCACAGCAGATGGCGAGATGCAATCCCTTAACGCCCAATACCGACAGCAAGATCGACCGACAGATGTTTTGGCTTTCGCAGCTTTAGAAGCAGACTGCCCCCAATCGGAGGAAATGCTGTCCTCCTTGCCCCTATACTTGGGTGATATCGTAATTTCGATCGATACAGCTCGCCGCCAAGCACAGGAACAAGGACATTCCCTAAAAACCGAGCTAGCTTGGCTGGCGGCCCACGGTTTCTTGCATCTTTTGGGATGGGATCACCCGGATGAGGAAAGTTTAATGCAAATGCTCGACCGACAAGGAACATTACTGCGGGCGATCGGTCTGGCGATCGAGACAGCAGCATGGAAATTGGATACAGTGAGTTAGTGTTGAGTTGACTGCTTCTGTCAAGTCAAACATAACTTTCTGAAATGACTGTCAAACTTGAGTAACAACATAGGAAAGTTGCCCCGACTTCATGAAGTCAGCCGTAAAACGATCGATTTTGCATCCGTCTCAGTTAATTGGACCCGGTAAATATAGCGACATATCAGTACGCTGTCCCTATAGATCTAGAGTTATTTAACTTGACTGTGAAGCCATTTCGAGCTAACCGGATTTGATTTCATCCATCACTATCAATAAAAGTTGGTTGTTTATGACACTACGTCAATCCTCAGTTTCATCAAACCGCACCCAGATGCTACCCGTATCTGAAGATGCTCCCAGTCAGACAGTAAACGATCCTAAAAAAGCATTGAAGTATAACCGAAATCTGTCCTGGAAAATAGCCACTAACTTAGCAATTAGTTTTAAATATGCTTGGACTGGCCTGACTTACGCCTTTGAAACTCAGCGCAATTTTCGCATCCACACGGTTATCGGCACTCTAGCGATCGGACTGGCTTTATTTTTGCACTTACAGCCAGTGGAAATATCCGCGATCGGCATTACTATTGGCATGGTAATGGCAATGGAATTGTTGAATACCGCGATCGAATCTGTGGTAGACTTAACCGTCGGGCAATCCTATCACGAACTGGCGAAAATTGCTAAAGACTGCGCTGCCGGAGCAGTTTTGGTATCAGCAATGGCGGCCGCGATCGTCGCTGCTGCACTTTTGTTCCCTCCTTTGTGGGCGCTAATTCAACGAGCGAACTTCAATTAATCGCTCAATTGGCAAAACAAATTTTAGGTTTTAGATGACCGTTTTGAGATTTTTAGCTCACTTTCCAGTATCAGCATTTTTTTATCAGAGCATCTATTTCAGAAATCATTCGCGACTATCGAAGTAACTGAGTTGTTTACCAAATCTGTAGTTCATACTCTAGTTTTTTTGTAAAAAACCGACTTCTGCACCCCGCGAGTAAGTTCGATCTCTAAAATGTTCAAAACTTTGCACTCCGGCAAAAAGTCCATCTAAAATCTAAAATCTAAAACTCTACTACAAGAAGCTATTTACCGTGATTATAGTAATTGATAACTACGACAGTTTTACCTACAACTTGGTGCAGTATCTAGGAGAACTCGGCACTGAGTTACCAGTAGCAAGTGAAGTACAAGTCTACCGCAACGATCGCATTTCTTTAGCAGAAATTAAGGCATTACAGCCATCAGCGATCGTAATCTCTCCGGGACCGGGACGGCCGGAAGATGCAGGAATTTCTCTAGAATTAATTAAAGAATTGGGTCCGACTTTACCAATTTTAGGTGTTTGTTTGGGGCATCAAAGTATCGGACAAGTATTCGGAGGAAAAATTGTTGCGGCACCGGTATTGATGCACGGCAAAACTTCTCAAGTGGAACACGCAGGAATTGGAGTTTTTCAGGGTTTGGAATCGCCGCTAACTGCTACCCGATATCACAGTTTAGTAATAGAAAAACAAAGCTGTCCCGAAGTTTTGGAAATTACTGCTTGGGTGGAAGATGGTACGATTATGGGTGTGCGGCATCGGGAATACCCGCATATTGAAGGCGTGCAGTTTCACCCGGAAAGTGTACTGACAGCTTCGGGAAAACAATTATTACGAAATTTTCTCGAACGGCTGTAATAATATTCGTTTGTAGTTGCGCTTCAGCGCCGCGAGGCCTCGAAAAGTGACTGCGAACTTTGCGGCGCTAAAGCGCTACTACGAACTTTGCGGCGCTAAAGCGCTACTGCGAACTTTGTGGCGCTAAAGCGCTACTGCGAACTTTGCGGCGCTAAAGCGCTACTACGAACTTTGCGGCGCTAAAGCGCTACTACGAACTTTGCGGCGCTATGATGCAAATTTATCAAAGACTTGAATTTTTAGAACAAATTGCTATTTTAGAAAAGTGTATTGCCTGTAATTTAAAACTGCAAAGCGAATTAGAAGCGCGAGGCTTAGATCGCGACGATTTAATTTACCGCCATAATTGCTCGATCGCCCCTAATCCCTCCTTTTATCAAACCCCAGATAACTATCAGTTTCATAAATTCGGAATTCCCGTTGTTAGTTTCTTTTCCGGTGCTGGCGGTTTAGATTTAGGCTTTGAGTATGCGGGTTTTAAACATCTGGCATCCGTAGAAATCAATCCAATATTTTGCCAAACCCTCAGAAAAAACTTTCCCAATTCAATAATTTTAGGGCCGCCAGATTGCAGTGGCGACGTGCGCGATCGAGATGAAATAACCGCACTTTTACAGCAAAAAATCGGTATTAATTACCCTTTTGAAGGTGTATTTTTCGGCGGACCACCCTGCCAGTCTTTCAGCATTGCAGCTAACCAAAGATTTTCCAAAGCGGGGGAAAATTTCAAGCGCACCGGATTTTCACATAGCGAATATGGAAATTTGCTGTTCGAGTTTGTGTGGTATATTTGCCAATTTAAGCCGCGAGCTTTTTTAATTGAAAATGTTACCGGCTTGCTGAGCATCGATGGTGGCAAACAGATAGCAGAGGCTGTAGAAGTATTGCAAAATAGAGGTTACTCAGTTACAGAACCGACTGTATTAAATGCAGCAGATTTTGGAGTACCGCAAAATCGATCGCGCTTGTTTATCTGCGGTTGGCGCACTCCAGCAAACTTTACTTTTCCCGATCCAGAACCTTTAAAAGTTCCTTGTTACAAAGCATTAGAACCACCGCTAATTAATGTAGAAAATCACGTCACCCGCCAGCACAAAGCCGAATCGATAATTCGATACATCGAACTCAAATACGGCGAACGCGAGATCCTCGGACGAGTCGATCGATTAGACCCCAATTTGCCAGCAAAAACCGTAATTGCCGGAGGTAGCCGCGGCGGCGGGCGATCGCACTTACACCCTCTAATTCCCCGCACTTTATCCGTCAGAGAATCAGCAAGATTGCAAACATTTCCCGACAGTTTTATATTTTGCGGTTCTCCCGCCCGCCAATTTACTCAAGTTGGTAATGCGGTACCTCCCTTGCTAGCTTTAAAATTGGCTCGCGCAATCAGTACAAAAATTTATGGTATAAATGCTGAGTAACTGATATCGCGCTCGATCGATAGTGGGTGCGCAGTGCGCACTATACAAGCATTCTATATGTAGGGCTTGCAGTGCGCACCTTACGTATAGCAATCCTCAATGAATCGTAAATTTTTGACCCCACCCCAACCCTCCCCATGAATCAGGGGAGGGAGCAAGAAATTCACAAATGATTTACGATCGCTACATCTATAGTCAGCTCAATTTTGCGCCCAACTTTTCGCCCAATTCAAATTTCGCATCACCTCTTTCAAAGTCGCAGCTTCCGAATACAGCCGCAACACCGGTTCAGTTCCGCTAAACCGAATTAACAGCCAACTTGCATCTGCCAAACGGAACTTATATCCGTCAACTTTATTGCAATCTACAACTGCTTGGCCGGCAATTTCAGTTAAAGGCTTATCTTCCAGTAACGACAGCAAGCGAGCCCTTTCATCCATATTTGCTAAGTGCAAATCAATTCGGTCATATTCTGAATTAAACCCGGTTTCTTGCTGCAAGCGGCGGTAAATATCACTCAAATCTTCCCCGGATTTCACAACTGCTTCCAGCAAATAAAGTGCCGACAGCAAAGCATCGCGTTCGGGAATGTGCGTCCCGTAGCCGATACCTCCCGACTCTTCGCCGCCTACTAAAACTGAAGTAGTTAACATTCGATCGGCTATATACTTGTAACCGATCGGCGTTTCAAATAAAGGCAAATCGTACAGTTTCGCAATTTTGGGAATGATGTCGGAACCGCTGACTGTTTTAATTACTTCTCCGGTCAAACCGTGACGTTTGGCTAGGTGTTCGATTAATATGGGAATTAAGATTTGAGAACTCAGAAAATTACCGCTACCGTCAACTGCAGCAATCCGATCGCTGTCGCCGTCAAATACAAATCCGATCGACAAACCGGAACTTTGGCGTTGGTGAGCGCGCATGGCCCGGAACAATTGCGAAAGATAGCGCGGCAAAGGTTCGGGGGCGCCTCCTCCAAATAGCGGATCGCGATCGCTGTTAATTTCTTGCACGGTTTCTGCTAAAATTTGAGCCAATCCGCCCGCCGAAGCGCCGTGCATTGCATCTACAAATACTGTTAGTTTTCCCGAGGAAATCGCTTCTTTAATTGCAGCAATATCGACTGCTTCCCGTAGAGTTTTGCAATAAGCAGGCCAAGGATTGAACCCCTCCAATTTGCCGGGAGTTGCTGCAATTGGCACCGGATTTTCTAACTGGGCTTCTATCTGCTGCGTCACTTCCGGCGACACCGAACCGCCGAAGGAACCCTTGACTTTTAATCCTAAATATGCGCCAGGATTGTGACTTGCAGTCAGGACGATCG
>JBOFTL010000183.1:0-7848 GCA_051652045.1 Microcoleus sp.
AATCTTTCTGTAGTCGGAACTATGGATAACAGTACCGTGAAGGAAATTTTGCATACCCTTCATCGGGCTGCAAAGATGCCTACATCATAGCTGTAATCAGCTTGATGTAGGAGTATGTCACTACAATACCAAATCCGGGTTAGCGTTACCGTAGGGTAGTGACGCAGTGACGCAATCGCAAGAGATTCTTTCTCTAAGCGGAAAATTCAGATCGAGCAATTAGGGAAGCCAAATGTAGTATAATTACCAATTACCCATTACCCATTACCAAATTTGCAAAATGAGCGTAAATTCCGACCTTTTAATGTATTCCCAATGGGCGCTAATTCTCACAGGAGCCTTAGCAGTTTTAACAGTTGTAGCTTTTATCTTAAAATGGGGATTTAGATTCCGATTGGTAGGAGTAACCAGCTTTATGGGCGTAATTTCTGCCAGCATCTTCGCCCTCGGTTTGGGATTGTTTACTCGCACGGAAATTCCCGGTGCAGTGCACTATTCTTTAGTTTACGATACAGGCGGCGATCGCACCGTAATAGTAGTACCCTATACGATCGCCCCTTCAGAATTAGAAGCTACCATGCGCCAAGCCGCGATCGATTTATACTCTCCGGGGCGCGGCGGACGCGGTAACAACATGACAATCCGGGTGCGGACGATCGTACATCCAGAACCGAACGTGTCTCAACCGCTATTTTTAGGCGAAGTGAGGCGGTCTTTGAGCCAGAAGGAAGACGATAAAATGGCGATCGAAATCTTCCCGGACAAAGTTGCAGCCTTGCAAAAATATCAAGCTGAAAAAGCGTAGTACAAGTTTACTGTTTGAACATTAGATTTCGATCGCCTAGGGCGTGTTTTCAAAGTCTAGATACCCCCAGCCCCCCTTAAAAAGAGGGGGGAGCAAGAGTCTTCAGGTCCCCCTTCTTAAGGGGAGCCACTGCGATCTTGGGGTTCCCCCAAAGGTCGCAAGTGGCGTGGATTTAGGGGGATATAGATTTAGCTAAAAGCGAGGTTTATCAAATGATTTCGACCACTAAACAAAAATTAAAATTTAACGAATTTATTGAAATTTGCCCGGAAGATGGTATTTACGAATTGGTGAATGGAGAGATTGCCAAAATGGCAACTACCAGAAATCACGATGATGTTGCTGAATATACAGATAGACAATTTTATCAAGAGTGCGATCGACTGCAACTAAACTATGTTGTCAAGCGAGGTATCACGATTAAAACTACCACAAAAGAAGGTATAGAGCAAGGAAGAGTTCCTGATGTTAGCGTAATCGATCGCACTTTGTGGCGGGCCGAACGCAAATCCTATACTGCACTAGAATCGCCGATTCAGTTAGCTGTTGAGGTAGTATCAACTAATTGGTAAGATGATTATGTTGACAAGTTAGATGAATACGAACGTTTGGGGATTGCTGAATACTGGATTATTGATTATTTGGCTATCGGCAAAAGAGAGTATTTGGGAAACCCGAAAATTCCGACGGTATTTGTGTTTTCGCTAAATGCTCAAGGGAAATATGAACGGACTCAGTTTAGAGGTGACGAACAAATTGTTTCGCCGACTTTTCCAGAATTAGTGCTGACGGGCGATCGAGCATTATTAGCTTAGTTTTGTTGTGTTAGTGTTGAGAAACATTGAATTTGCAAAAAATACTTTAAAATTATTAAGATTTTTATCGGCTGATTAAAGAAATTAAGCGATTTCAAGATCGTCTTGCACAACTTGATCCATGAGGTGAGAAATGATTGATTGGAATGAACTGTATAATTTAGGCTTAGGCTGGTTTGAAGAAGCGATCGCCTCCTTTGAGGAAGCTCTAGAATTCAAACCGGATCACGAAGTCTGGTACAATCGGGGCTTTGAACTGGATCAATTGGGAAGGCTAGAAGAAGCGATCGCCGACTACGACAAAGCTTTAGAAATCAAACCAGATTTTCACGCAGCCTGGAACAATCGGGGCGTTGCACTGAATCAATTGGGAAGGCTAGAAGAAGCGATCGCCTCCTACGACAAAGCCTTAGAATTAAAACCAGATAATGGTGACGCATTTTATAATAAAGCTTGCTGTTATGCGTTACAGAGTCAGATTGACCAAGCAATTCAAAATTTGCAACAAGCCATCAATCTGAATCCTGACACATACCGAGAACTGGCAAAAACTGATTCGGGTTTTGATAGCATTCGATCGCACCCAAAATTTCAAGAATTAATTCAATAACAGTTCGATCGCGCCGATACAAATTGCGGGCGATCGAACCTTATCGCGTTGGCGGGCACTGCAAAACTTCTTAGTCCGCGAAGGCGGACTTCGTTCGTGTAGGAGCGGTTTCAACCGCCGAGTCTTGGTTTTTATAGACGCGGGGTTTCAACTGCCGAATCATCAATATCGCCCACTTCCCCCAAATTCCCCACTCAAAACAGCCCGATCCCAGTACGATCGATCATAGGTAAACTTAAATACAAAAACTCTACGGGAGTAAATTATATGGATCTGGTCGTACTCCAGAACACGCTGGATAACATCTCCTTTGCCATCTTGTTCTTGACAATGCTGGTTTACTGGGTGGGTGCAGCATTTCCCAGCATTCCCTACCTGCAAGCCTTGGGAACCGCAGGAATGGCCGTAGCCAACCTTTCGATCGCGGCTTTACTCGGTGCTCGGTGGATCGAAGCAGGCTGCTTCCCCCTCAGCAATCTTTACGAATCCCTATTTTTCTTAACTTGGGGAATCACCGCCATCCACCTCGTCGCCGAAAACATGAGTCGATCGCGCTTGGTAGGTGCCGCGACATCCCCCGTAGCAATGGCAATTTCCGCCTTTGCAGCCCTGACTCTCCCCGCCACCATGCAATCGGCCGAGCCCCTCGTACCCGCCCTCAAATCCAACTGGCTGATGATGCACGTCAGCGTCATGATGCTCAGTTACGCAACCTTGATGGTAGGATCGCTGCTGGCGATCGCCTTTTTGATCGTCACCCGCGGCCAAAAAATCGAACTCACTGGCAGTTCGATCGGCACTAACGGCAGCCGCAACGGAAATTACCGCCTCCAACGCCAAAACTCCGAAGCAGTACCCGAAGGCGGACAGTTACTCAACGAAGCGGCTTTCAACACCAACAACGGCTACAGCAGCAATGTTGCAGTCCTCACAGCAACAATTGAAACTGCCTCTAACACCGCCTCGCAAACAGCAACTCTTCTCTCTCCCCAGCGCTTGAACCTAGCAGAAACTCTTGATAATATTAGCTATCGCATTATCGGTTTGGGATTCCCTTTACTAACAGTTGGCATCATTGCCGGTGCGGTTTGGGCTAACGAAGCTTGGGGTTCTTACTGGAGTTGGGACCCGAAAGAAACTTGGGCCTTAATTACTTGGTTGGTATTTGCAGCTTATTTGCACGCCAGAATTACTAAAGGTTGGCAGGGAAGACGCCCAGCAATTTTAGCTGCTACAGGTTTTATGGTAGTTTGGATTTGCTATCTGGGCGTTAATTTGTTGGGTAAAGGTTTGCATTCCTACGGCTGGTTTTTCTAAGAGGCTGACAAATTTCGATCGTCACCCCAGAATACAGACGTTGACAAATTTCGATCGTCACTCCAGAATACCGCCAGGGGTTTAAACCCCTGGCTAATAGCGAAAGTCCTCGCTTAAGAGGACTGATGGCAAATCCAGATTTATCACTTTCTTTTAAGATCGGGTTCGATCGAACGCCAACAATCAAATTAGTTTGTAGTAAGGACTTTAGTCCTTTGAATATGAGGACTAAAGTCCTCACTACGAACTCGATAGATTACGATAAATTTGAGTCCTTTGAATATGAGGACTAAAGTCCTCACTACGAACTCGATAGATATCAATAAACATCTCCCAAAAAGATTCTTGAAATCTTACCATACCCAGACAAAAATCTAATTTGGGGAGATGTCTATTAGTCCTCTTCAGAGGACTTCAGCTATGAGGCAGGGGTTTAAACCCCTGCCGGACTGTCGGACTTAGGTAATAACCTCCTACACTCAACCGATTTTTTTACTCAGAGGACAACAAACATGGAAGAAACACCAATTTTTCTCAAAGAAGACGATGTTTTATCTACACCTGCCACAGCTTTAATGTACCAGTGTACATTCAAAGTTAGCGAATTTATGACAATTATGCAGGCAAAACTGCTCGAAGAAAGATTATTTGCTGACGGTATGGATTGCGAGCTGTTAAGTTCTGGGAAAGCTTGGACGAAAGGCAAAGTCAAAATGCGCTTGGAATTTTATCCGACCGACGAATCTGAATTAGCAGAACAACCGTCACTGATGCCATCAACAGCAGAGGAAACGGATTCAGAATCAAATGACGGCGAAAATAACGCAGAAACAATTGAAGTAGAACCAGAATTCATAGACAGCAGCGATTCCACCTCAAACAGCAATAATTTTCCACCGTTTAAATATCCTGATAACGATCCGCAAAGTTTAGGAATGTGGAGCTAAAGGAAATACAGTTTGTAGTGAGGACTTTAGTCCGAAAATTTGCAGATTTATATGACTAAAGTTTCAATTAATAATTGATAATTGACAATTGAAACTTACAGCGCTTTTCATATAAGTGAGGTGCACCAATTAGCCTAGTAGGGACACGGCAGTGCCGTGTCCTTGGATAATTGTTAGACAAGCGGGTCTACATCATCAACCTGCAATCTGCTGTATCAAGTCAAATAGAGATAATTGTTAATTAGACATCTCCTAAAAAGATGATGGAAGCCTTACCCTATCTAGACAAAAACCTAATTATGGGAGATGTCTATTGTCAATTATTGAAAAAATCAGTGTTAACAAGTATTTAACTCAGAGTGAGTATAATTAGCCTCACGAGATTATGATGCCAAAATCATCCCAATGGACGCAACTCCACGATCGACTGCATCAAACATTGCGCCAAAGACAAATACTGCCTCAAAAACAGCGATTGCTAGTAGCAGTATCCGGCGGACAAGATTCTTTATGCTTGATGAAATTATTACTAGATTTGCGATCTAAATGGGGGTGGGAACTGGCAATTGCTCACTGCGATCACCGCTGGCGTACCGACTCGGAAGCCAATGCAATTCACGTCCAAAATTTAGCTAAAAATTGGGAAGTAAGCTATTATTTAGCAATAGCAGATCCGCCTCCAAAAACAGAAGCAGCAGCTCGATCCTGGCGCTATCAAGCTTTAGCTAAAATTGCTGTCGATCGCAATTATTCTTATATTATTACAGGTCACACAGCGAGCGATCGAGCCGAAACTCTGCTCTACAACTTAATTCGCGGCACGGGTATCGACGGACTTGCCGCCCTAACCTGGACGCGCGATTTCCGGTTACCGATTTTAGATTTTAGATTAGAAAAATACGACGATTTTATATTGGAAAATTCAGAAATATCTCATGAAAATCCCCAAGCGAAAATCCCAAATCTAAACTCTGAAATTCCCACTGAAAATTACCAATCGAAAATCCAAAATCTAAAATCTAAAATCCACTTGGTTCGTCCTTTACTTGAAATTACGCGATCGCAAACAGGTCAATTTTGTCAAGAGCAAAAACTACCAATTTGGGAAGATTCTACAAATCAAAATTTGCAATACAGGCGCAATCGCATTCGATCGGAATTATTGCCTTATTTAGAAACTCATTTTAACCCCAACACCCAACAAACCATCGCTCAAACGGCCGAAATTCTCCGCGCTGATGTAGAGTATCTCGAACTAGGAGCTAGCGAATTATTAAAGCAAGCAATATCTCAAATTGAAAGCAGCGAATTAGCGAATTTTCAGCTACCAGTTAAGTTAAATCGATCGATTTTACGTGCGGCACCCCTAGCTTTGCAGCGGCGGGCTATGCGACAGTTACTGCAACAAATATTGCCAGCAGCCCCCAATTTTCAAAGCGTCGAAAAACTTACAAACTTAATCGCAGCCCCCAACAAATCCCAAACCGATCCGTTTCCAGGAGGTGCGATCGCCCGAGTCGAACACCCTGCAATAATCTTAGATATCTGTTAGATTTTAACCAGGAGATTTTAACCCAGTACAAAACTGGAAACCACTTGCTGCAATTCGGCAACTAACCGCTCTTGCTGTTCCCCAGCCTGCACGGTGCGATCGATCTCTCCTGCGATAGACTCCAGTTTTTGACGCAGCCCGCTCAAATTGTCCTGCACCGGCTGCAACATTTCCTGATACAGGTTTACCCGTCCCCAGAGTTCCCCTACAGCACCCTTCTGATTGAACAAATTCTGTTCCAACTGTTTGATATCGCGTCGCTTCGCCTCAAGTTCCGAATTTTGGTGATTGACATTTCCCTCAGCTTGTGCTATGGCTTCTCGCAATTGTTGGATTTGCTGTTGCAGCTTTTGAAGTTCTCCGGCACGTTGCTCGCGGGCAGCGTTGAGTTGTGCGACGATCGGCCCGAGATCGATTTCTCCCTGTTTTTGAGGATTTGCGGTACCCAGACGCTTCCACAGCACAGTCTGATGCTGGTTCAAAACACCTTCCCTCTCCCGCAGCCGCAAGCGTTGTCCCACCAGAGTTTCATTCAACATCTGATAGCTTTCCCGCTCGTCCGCCATTTCATTTTCCAAAGCCATGCGATCGTACTCGCTAGCAGCTTGAATCTTAGCTTGCAACTCCTCGATCGTCTCCTGCTGGAGCGTCAGCTCCTCCTCTTGATCGTTAACAAACCGAGACACCTTTTCTAAATCCTGCTGCAGATTTTGCACCAAGCCCTGTAACTCCTCGATCGGCATTTTCTCTAGAGCCTGTAAGTCCACCTTCGGCTCAGTACCTCCACCACCACCTGCAGCCAAGCTTGAAACCTGTCCGTAAAGCTCCTCAACAGCTCGCAACTGAGCTGCAACAGACTCAACCCGCTCCTCCATCGCCTTGAGAGTACCTTGCTGCCCTCGAAGCTCTTCCCTGGCTTGCGCCACACCATCAGTCGCTTGATACCACTCCTGCCAGCGGTTTTGAATATTCTGATTCTGCTTGTCAACCTCTTCTTGCTGCTGGTGGGCATTACCCCGTTTTTGTTCCAACTGCTGCCAGTGCAAATCCAGAATTGCTTGTTGGGCCGCCACCACACCAAAAGACTGATTCAACTGCTCGCGCGCGCCACCCGCCGACGAGATCGCCCCAGACAGCCTGTGCATCACATCCCGAATCCGAGCTGCCTGCTGCTCGTCAATCGCAGCCCCTTGGGAAACTTGAGACTGTTGCTGCTCCAGTCGCTGCTGCTCGCCCCGCAACTGTTCCCAAGCCGCCTCCATTTCTTGACGGCTGCGATCGACTTCATCCCGCAACCTGTGAGCTTCATCCCGAGTATTTTCAATTTCCGAGCGTTGAGCCTCAAGCCGTTCCAGCTCGTCTTCCATTTGAGCCAACTGCTCTTCCCGAGCCTGCATTTCCATTTCCCGGCGATTGAGTTCCTGGCTCGAAAAAGTCAGAGAAGCCTTCCACTGTTCGATTTCCTCTTCCTTGTCCTTAAACTTATCTTGCAATCGCGAGAAATTTTGCAGGATACTCACCAACTGGCGGGCCGCCTCCTGAATCCGCTGCACCTGCTTGCTCGCGCTCAGCTCAACCAGTACCAGCGTCCCATCATTAAACTTATTCGCTTCCTCAACAGGAATCGTATCATCCCCTGGGACAGCACTCCAGTTGTGTTCGGCACGCTGACAAGCTAGCAATTTCAGTTCAGCCTTACCGCCACCGAGACCAAAGCCGCTTTTCTGTTTTTGTACTTCTGCTAGATACAGCACACTAATAGTCCTCTTGAGGTGTCGTTTGCCCAATCTGTGGATAGCATC
>JBOFTL010000184.1:0-11018 GCA_051652045.1 Microcoleus sp.
AGTTCCAATTTTACAAGGCGAACAGTTGTGGGGTCTGTTAATTGCCCATCAATGCTCGGCTCCCCGGCAATGGCAACAATCGGAAATCGACCTGCTAAGGCAATTAGCAACTCAGGTGGGCATTGCCATTCAACAATCCGAACTTTACGAGCAGACGCGCCGCGAGCTATCAGAACGCCAGCGGATGCAGGCATTTCTGGAAGCAAGCGAAGAACGCTTTCGGACCCTCAGCGCCGCCGCTCCCATCGGTATCTGCCAAACCAATGTTGCTGGGAGCTGCTTGTATACTAACGATCGCTGGCAGGAAATGTCGGGACTCAGCTTTGAAGATTGTTTGGGCGACGGCTGGCTGCAAGCCATTCACCCAAAGGATCGATCGACTTTCTTCGCCGCCTGGGACACCTATCTCCAAGGCGCGAGCGAGCGCTTGCCGGACTTTCGGATCGTGACACCCCAGGGCGAGATTCGCTGGGTTTCAGCGCGAGTTGCCCCGATCGAATCGGCGACTGGGGAGATCGCGGGCTATGTCCGCATTGATGAAGACATCACCGATCGCAAGCTGGCCGCACAAAAAATCACACAACAAGCTGCTTTAATTGATATCGCTACCGATGCAATTCTTGTCCGAGATTTAGACAACCGGATCTTATTTTGGAGCCAAGGAGCCGAACGCTTGTACGGCTGGACTGCAGCAGAAGTTCTCGGGGAAATCGCTCAAGAATTGTTTGAACGAGAATTTTCATTTCAACTGAATGAAGGTCTAAATATTGCGATCGAAAAAGGTTTTTGGCAAGACGAACTAGAACAAGTCACCAAAACAGGTCAAAAAATTATTGTTGCCAGTCGCTGGACGCTGGTGCGGGATGAATTCGGACAGCCAAAATCGATTCTCGCAGTCAATAGCGACATCACGGAGAAGAAACAATTAGAAGCGCAATTTTACCGCGCCCAACGCTTGGAGAGTATCGGCACTTTGGCGAGCGGCATCGCCCACGATTTCAACAATCTTTTGACTCCAATGCTGGCAGTTGCTCAACTGCTGCCCCTCAAAATACCCAATCTCGACGAACAGACGCGACGGCTGTTGTTGATGCTGGAAAACAGCGCTAAACGCGGGGCAAATTTGGTGCAACAAGTTCTCTCTTTTAGTCGGGGAACGGAGGGCAAGCGCGTTATCCTGCAAGTCGGACACTTACTCTTAGAAGCAGTTAACCTCGCTCAAAGAACTTTTCCCAAATCTATCGAAATTTCGACGGATATCTCGACGCGGGAACTCTGGACGATCTCGGCTGATGCTACCCAAATTCACCAAGTTTTGATGAATCTTTTGGTTAACGCTCGCGATGCAATGCCAAATGGCGGGAATTTAACGATCGCGATCGAAAATCGCTACTTGGATGAAAATTATGCCCGCATGAATTTGGAAGCTTGCGTGGGTTCCTACGTCGCGATCGTGGTTTCCGATACCGGAACGGGCATTCCGTCTGACGCGATCGAGCGAATTTTCGATCCTTTTTTCACTACCAAAGAAGTGGGCCGAGGAACGGGACTGGGACTGGCAACTGTCCTGGGAATTGTGAAAAATCACGGCGGTTTTATCCGTGTTTCCAGCGAACTTGGCAAGGGAACGCAATTCCAAGTGTTCTTGCCTGCTGCTGAGGGAACCCCGAGCCAATTAACCCCGGAGGAGGAACGGTTGAGAGGCAACGGCGAGTTGATTCTGATTGCCGACGATGAAGAGACGATTCGAGAGATCATCAAGACCTCTTTGGAAAACTGCAACTACAGAACGATCCTGGCTAGCGATGGCATTGAAGCGATCGCCCTCTATGCCGAACACAAACAGGAAATTAGCGTCGTGTTAATCGATCTGATGATGCCCAACTTGGACGGATGGACAGCGATCCGCACTTTGCAAACTATAAATCCGCAGATCGATGTTATTGCCACGAGCGGACTTCCGGTTAACGGATCGCTGGCTCTCCCGGAGGAGGTTAAGGCTTTTTTGCCGAAGCCTTACACTCTGGATGAATTGTTAAGTGCTTTACACGACCTAATTTCGACCGGTGAGGCGCAGGTTTAATCTGAAGTTCCCCCATTGACAAAAGGCGTATTGATGGAGTAGTAAGCTTTTGAAAGATTTAGGCTGCGGCTTTACTGGGTACAAATTAAGGGCTATCGGGCAAGTTTTGCCTTCAAAATAGCTGCTCGATACATCATACAGGACTAAGGTTGATGATGCTAAATGTTTGGCTGCCAAATTATTCTCGATCGACTCTTGTCTGGACAACAACCAATCCCTTGCCAGATACAACCCATCAGAGTCGGCACCCTCGATTCCCAAAATTTTGCCAATACTAGAGAAACAAGTTTCCTCTGCATTTTTTAATAGGATAGGGGTAGTCGCGGGCAGCTCGATCCCTGGTTTGTTTACCATTAACAGGAGCGGGGGGAGGCACGAGGCTTTACCCCTACGTTTTTTAATGGCTTAAGGGGCAGGCATCGGGCTACGCCTAGATTTTTTAGGATTAACAGCATTGGGGACGATCGCTCAGAAACTACCCCTACTTTTTTTAAAAGGATAGGGGCAAGTACGGGGACTCTACCCCTAGATTTTTCACGATTACACGATTAATAGGATCGGGGTAGGCACGGAGGCACTACCCCTACATTGCTCGCGATTAATAAAGATTGTTGCGCAAGTCCTATAGTTATAACAGCTCACCCGCAGCCATTAGCAACTTAGCAGTAGCTTGACTTGCGCTTGTTTGTTTGAGGGCGACCCGATCGAACACTGCCTCATCGCTTATTCGTCCTCTGCTTCTGTTTGCCACCGCCGCCAAATTTCAAAGGCATTAAATCCCCTGTATAGCAGGTAATTCAAGACTTTGCCCTTGGTTTTGGCATCCACTTCTTGCCAATCGCCGATTTTATATTTCCGCATTACCTTGGCTTTTAATTCGGCAAGTTGTTCTGCTTCGGAGTTAAGATTTTCGGTACTTTCTTGCTCCCAAACTTGCTCGAACAAATCGCTGGCTATTCCTTTTTGCAGGCACTTGCGCTTTACGGACGACTTACCGTATTTGCCTCCTGCACTAGCGATCGAGTTTGCCACCAACCGAGCGTCCGACTGATGGCCTCTGTCTTGAATTTGCGCGATCGCCTCCAATATTTCTTCATTGCCAAAACCTTTCTCTTGCCCCTTTTTGCGCAGTTGGGAGGCACTGTAGTCTTTGCGGGACAAGAGAAAATAGAAATAGTCCAGACAGCTCATCAGTTAAATCGAAGGGTGCGCGCAAATACTTATCCAGCGAATCCGAAATAGGCCCGCCTTTCTACTAGATTAGCGTAGCGCGCCGCTGCTATTCTTCTGTTTCCTCCTCTTCTTCTTCTTCAATTTCTGCATCCGGTCTGTCCGAGTCGATCTGAATCAAGCGAATGTGCTTGTATCCGAGTTTAATTTCAAACTCGTCTCCGGGTTTTAATCCCATTTCTTGGGTATAATTTGCGCCGATCACGATCGAGCCATTCTTGTGAACGCTAGCTCGATAACTTGCTTCTCGCCCGCGTCCGTCTGCCTTCGACTTTTCTAGCTCTATTCCCTTAGCAGCTAATACTGCATCGTAAAACTCAGCCAGATTAATCCGCGTTTCTCCACTCTTGCTGACCGTGTAGTAGCCGCAGAGCTTTGCCAGTTCTCTTCGCGGCAAATCGCTGCCTTTGATTTTTTGAAGCAGACCTTTTCCTGTTAAGGGGGCTGTAGCTGTTTCTGCCATTGAGTTTACCTCGCTTGTTGGAGTTTACTTACATCAATTACAACACATTAAATGAACTTTGTTGCGCTGTCAATACTAAGAATTCTGAATATTTAAATTCTCGATCGATCTGTGCGGTCTGACTGAAGGGGGTTGTAAGTTGTGGATGTTGGATCGGCGATATATTTGCGGCTCGATTTCGATCGCTGCGAGCGCGATCGGCGATCGAACCGGGCATTGTTGCGGCCAATTAACTACTTTTCTTTTTTTGAGTAAACCTAGTTTCCTGGCATCAGGCATCTGCAACATTTATTGTGGAATAGGCATCGGGCTTGATTTTGACTGGCCGATCGCTGATGTGTCTCTTCAGCAATTTCAGATCTCGCTCTCATCCGAGTGGTTAGAAGGCGAACTGATGGTGCGATCGCTAAGGTGAAAAATTTCCGGTGCTATTGCTTCGAGTGCCCGTTGTCTGTTGCCTGTTCCCTGTTGCTGAAGAGAAAAATTTCCGGTGCTGTTGCTTGCTGTCTGTTGCCTGTTGCTGAAGAGAAAAATTTCCCCTACTGTTGCCTGTTGCTTGTTGCCTGTTGCCTGCTATACCGGCTGCTGCTAAGGTAAAATAGACGGACCCGATTGCTGCAAATAGCTCGATCGGGGTGGCTGCAAATTTGCCACCAGTGACGGCAGTCGCGCGGTTAAGTTTTACCCGAACCACGCGAGTCGCTAATTGTTCGAGATGCCACCACCAGCTACTGGAAAAGCCAATTTTTTGCCTTGGGAATGACCTCAAAACGCTTTGCTTCGATCGAAAGTGGTAAGTAGAAGGAAGAAGGAAGAAGGAAGCAGGAAGCAGGAAGAAGCCACAGACAGCAAGCTTTCTGGCAATCTAGATCTGAAGTTTAATGAGGTGGACTTAACTTATATATATAGCGATCGCAAATCATTTGTGAATTTCTTGCTCCCTCGCCAGCAAGTTCGGGGAGGGCTGGGGTAAGATTAAAAATTTACGATTCATTTAGGATCGCTATATATGAAAAATGGTGTTGAGTTCTCAAACAACCCTCAATAGCGACTCTTGCAGAAACGATCGCACGGTAAACCTCTTGACGGGTGTGTTTAATTTCCACAGATCCCCCAGCCCCTGTTAAAAACGATAGTCAGCAAAAATCCTGGCCTGCAGTAGGGCGAGGAGTACCAACTTCAGGCAGCCGGACATCAGAAATCGATCGCCCCGACACTGCAAAATTTGAATTTTTATAGGACGAGCATTGCCTGCCGATCGCTCGAATTTACTGTTTAAACCGAGGGCATATTTTCTTGCGTCTTAGATCCCCCCAGGCGGGGCGATGCTTCCGCACAGACGCTACGCGAATGCGGGGGGATTGCCACTAAAAAGGAGGGAGTAAGAACATTAAAGTGGGTCTTTTTAAGTGGAGTCACTGCGATCGAACAGTCCCCCTTTTTTAGCAAGCGGTGCGGACATCGGAGGATTTGGATCGGGTGGAGTAGTGTGCAAAGGCGCCCTAGGATAGCGCTACTCGATCGAGCAGTGCTGCTGTTGCTTCCAAGTCGCTGTTAATATCGCCACCATCAATGTTGTTCACAGCAATCTCCCTTATTGGAAAAGTCCCGGCTGCTTCTAAATTTCGCCCAGAAATACGCGGGAAATTTTGCGAAGTTGGGCTTTTCTCCGAAGGCAACAGTTCCTCCGGTTTTGGTTCTCGGTTTGACAAGTGCGGCCACCCAAAAACAGCAGTACCCAAAGCAGCAAACAATACTCCCACCACTAAGACAAAAAACTGTTTAGATCCAAATTTTTTGGGCGGTTTTGGCGTAGGTACAGTGTTGTCCCTCGGTTGGGAATTGGCAACAGCAGATTTGAGATCTGAATCAGGGGTTTGCGAAACAGGAATCGATCGCGCCCCATCAGCAGCAGGGCGATCGAGGGACTGAGAATTAGCAGCCGAAAGCGGGTAATTTTCCCCAGCAGGTACGCGAGAGTCCTCCAAATTTTTGCCTGCTGGAATTTCCGGCAAATCATTCCGATAAACTTGCAACTGCGGATATTTCAGATTAGTTGCCGTTGAATTCCAGGACTGCCATTGAGCATCACTCATCGGCTGCTGGATTCCTGATGTTGGGATATTTTGGATCGGAGACTCTCCCGGTCCGCCGTGGGATGGCGTTCCAGTCAGATAGCCGGAAAATTCGGGATGCTGGTAAAGAATGGGCAATGCCCAGTACAACTGATGAGCACCGTAAGCAGTAATTAACCCGGCCCTGGCCCGACTCAAACTGAGATCGACTGGATAGCCTTGATTGAGGTTGCGGTAAAACAGCTTTGTCAGGGTAAGGGCGACATCATCCGGAATGCGTTCCGCCATTGCCAAAACCGCCGGAATGCCCCGTTTGACTAAAGCCTCTGTTAAATTGCGATCGGCAGTGTCGCAGCCGGGATCTGAGGGACTGCCGTAAGCACTGCGGCAAGAGTTAAACACGGCCATTTGAATGCCGTTGTTGACCAGCAAACCTGCTAAATCGTCGCCACTGAGAGTTTCAGTTAAACCGGTGCGATTGCTGACTAGGTACAGTTCGCCCCCCCGCGTACCTAAGCCGCTGTGGCCTGCGTAGTGCAGCACTTGGTAGTGACCTTGTTCTAGGGCTTGGGTAAGCTGTTCGCGATCGGGCTGTTCGAGGATGGTCAGTTGGATTTCCGGGGCGTACAGACCGTGTTTGGTGGGGTTGGCGGTGCGATTTTGCAGTTCTTGTTGCAGGTGGAGGACTTCTCGCCTGAGTTGCAAGCTGTCCCGATCGTTCGGAGAAGCGATCGCCATTAAAATTTTTAGAGGCCCGCCACTGGGAACGATCCGGGTTTGTTTGAACAAACTCGTACCTGGTTGATACCGCGAGAAAATCACGTCGGTACCGGTAGCTATGGGGCGATCGCCCGCGTGTAGAACTTCCCAGGGCAGCCGCGGCAAGCGTTTGCCTTTGAGTCCCAACCTCAGTTGCAACACTTCTCGGCGGTGTTGGGCGATGCCTCTGGCACAAGTCCAACTATCCCGCAAGTTGCCTTGAAACAGCCCGTTGTATAGCTGTTCTCCCAGATCTAATAAGTTAGGTTCTGGATTTTTGCTCGATCGCGACTGTCCGCGGCTTGCTGTTCCCTGCAGCAATCCCAGCAAAGGGTCGTTCATCAGTTGGCTGGATAGTGCCAGCCATTCATCGATCGGCCAGCGTACTTGTTGTTCGGCTAAGGGTACACCGGGTGCCACCCTTTCTGTCCGTACTAGATATTCGTCGTCCCTCACTGGGGTAACAGATAATATAAATTCCTGGCTCACCTATTTAGCGCCCTCCCGCCTCAATCCTAATATTTGCCTGCTTTTGCTCCTAACAGCAGGCCTTGGTAAACTTTTTTTTACTGATTTAATCAAAGTTGTTGAATGCGCTTCACCCGATCGGGCGATCTCGCCAATCCCGAGATATTTGCTCGACCACTTTGATAATCTAAAAGTTGCTCTTTAATAACAGTTTATTAGTTTCGATCGCCTTGTGGCTCTTATAATGCTGGCTTGACTGAAATCTTGCTATTTTTGACATTTTGCACCTCTTCGACAGACCCCTTTACATTTACCGGTAATCGGTTTTTCTAGCTGTTGAGTAAAGTTAGCTTTCGAGAACTTTACCGGGCGGATTTTTAATCCTTATTAAAGTTACTTCGGTCATCGGCCGGCTGTTTCAGGGAAAATACTCAATTTTCGATTTTGGATTTTCGATTTTTGATTGAGGCTAATGCGATTTTGGATTTGAGATTTGCGATTGGGATGCAGGGGACTGAGGGATCGAGGATTGGAGGGTTGGGGGATTGGGATTGGGAAATTGGGGTTGGGGTTTGGGAACTAGCCCGCAGTAGGTGGGGTTCGAGGTTGGGGAGGAGAAATTGCCGAGTTGTGGTTGGCCGATCGTCCGATCGAGATCTCGTTCGATCGATTACTCTCTTCCTGGTATAAGATTATGTACTTCTCCCAGTCTGTGACGGAACGTATGCGTGTATCGAAAGCGGTCGATCGGAATACAAATTTTTCGGGTGGGAGGGGAGTAATCGCCATCAATCTTCGATCGACACTCAACAATCTCACAATCTCACAATCTCGCGTTCTCACAATCTCGCGATCGGCAATTCTCAATGTCACAATCTTCAATCTTAAATCGAGCAATTTTCAATCTAAAAATCTCAAATCGAGCAACCTCACAATCTTCAATCTCAAATCTCAAATCGAGCAATGTTCAATCTAAAAATCTCAAAATCTAAAATCTAAAATCTAAAATCGACCAGTTCTATCTTTAGGTAGAGACGTTTGGGAAAAATTTTTAGTAAAAAGATGAGTTCGCATGGCGCGTGCGAAAACAGGGGCGATCGGCACGGAAAATTGTTCGATCGAAAATTAAAACCAATAATAGAGTAACCAACTTATAGAAAAATCTCATTAATTCCTGGGAACTAAGATAGGGATTTGTAATTCATATACTAAAGAAATTTCCATAGGGAGCATCCCGTTTTTGCAGTTTTATTGCACCGACGGTTCAGGACCCCGTTCAAACAAAATTGCACTGATTTGGGCGGTTTTCACTTACGCAAACGGGGCCACGAAATTCCAGTATCGATCGACTCGCAGCCCAGGTAAATCAAACCTCAAAAGGCATTTATTCGTTCGAGTCGCACTGCTAAAGAACGAATTATATTTGTCCTTTTGAGATAAAGTAAAATACTGGAACCGATCGATCGAAAGCAAAAATATCCGTAAATTTCCGGAGATACAAACATGGATGAAGAGATATTGTCAGGTAATTTGAGTTTGGGTAAACTTTTTCCCGAACTGGAGGAGGACGAAATTCCTGACACCGAAAGCAGCGAATCGTCTAGCGCGCCAAAGACATCTAGTTCGGATGCTCCAATTTTAACAGGCGATGAGTCGATCGCCTCAGAAGAAGGCGAACCAACATTCAAATTTTCAGCCAGCGACATTGACAGGCTAACAGAGCTCCGCAGCACAATTGTCAACAATCCCGATGTTAATAATTCTGAAGAAGTAGTTCAATTCATCGATCGGGAAATCGCAAAAAGCGGCAGCGATAGCGATAGCGATGTTAAAGTTGCCAGTCAGGTGAACGGCGTACCGGAAGAAGGTATCGGCGACGATGATGACGATGACGATGATGACGATGACGATGACGATGACGGTGGTGGAGTCAAAGTAGGCAGCGACGACGATGACGTAGTTATCGGCACCACCGCTGACGAGTCCATGTATGGCAAACGAGGCGAAGACACCCTCGCAGGCAACGGCGGCGAAGATACCCTCTACGCAGGTAAAGATAACGACAAGTGCGACGGTGGCGATGACGACGACGAAGTAAGAGGCGACCGAGGCGACGACGATTGCGAAGGTGGCGACGGCGACGATAAAGTTAGCGGCGGTAAAGATAAGGATACCCTGAAAGGCGGTAGCGGCAACGATACCTGCGCCGGCGATGACGACGATGACGTAGCCTACGGCAACGACGGAGATGATGACTGCGAAGGCGGTGAAGGCAACGATGCCGTCTACGGTGGCAAAGGCGACGACACTTGCGAAGGCGGTACGGGTAACGATACCGTCAGTGGCGATCGAGGCGATGACGACTGCGACGGTGGCGAAGGCGACGACAGCGTTGGCGGCGGCGGCGGTAGCGATACCCTCGTCGGCGGTGGCGGTAACGACACTTGCAGCGGTGACGAAGGCGACGACAGCGTTGGCGGTGGCAGCGGTGACGACAGTGTTGGTGGTGGCAGTGGCAACGATACCTGCGTAGCTGGCGACGGCAATGACATGGTAGACGGCGGCGACGGCGACGACAGCGTTGTCGGCGGCGGTGGCGGTAACGACACCTTGATGGGCGGCAACAACAACGATACCCTTGTCGGCGGTACTGGCGATCACACCTGTATTGGCGGCGCGGGATCGGATGTTTTCGTCATGGAAAACCGCACCTCTCCCGGTGGAATTGCAGTTATTACGGACTACCGAGACGAGACAGACAGCTTTTTGCTGCACGGCGGCTTAAGCTTCAGCAGTTTGATCTTTGTGCAAGTCGGTTTGAATACTGAAATTCGGGTTAGCGGTAACTTTTTACTGGCAATATTGTTAAATGTCAGCGCGACGATTTTAGAAGTCAGCGACTTTTTGACTGTTGGTGGTGTTGGTAATGTTCCTGGAAACAACAACAACAATAACAACAACAATAACAACAACAACACTACCCCAACTCCGACAAACACCTCTCCTCAACCGCAAGCTAACAATACTCTCAGTCTGGGTGGCGGTACAACGCAAACAATTACCTCTGACTTCCTGCGGTTTTTCGATTCCGAGCAAGGTTTCAGCGGTACTATTTTCAAAATCACCGATCTGCCTGCTGCTACCAGCGGACAACTACTCTATAAAGGAGTAGCGGTAACGCAAGTCGGTTTCACTTTCTCTCAAACTGATATCACCCTCGGTTTCTTAACTTTCAAAGCGGCAGCAACTGCTAGCGGTGCAGTCAGTTTCGGTTTTGAAGTTAGCGACGGTACAAATGTTGTTGTCGGTCAACGTTTTAACTTCAATGTCATTAAAACCAGCTTTGATTTTGCTGGCAGTACGATTCCTCAAACTATTACCGGTTCTGAATTCGATGATACGATCGTCGGCGGTGATGGTGGCGATGACATCAAAGGAAATACAGGCAAAGACAAGATCAAAGGAGGCAAAGGCAAGAACAAAATTAAAGGCGATGCCGACGATGACGATATTGAGGGCGGCGACAATGATGATGAGATCGAAGGAGGCCCTGGCAAAGACAAAATCAAAGGAGGTAAAGGCAAGAACAAAATTAAAGGCGATGATGGCGATGACGAGATCGAGGGCGGTGACGATGATGACGATGCAGAAGGAGGCAAAGGCAAAGAAAAAATCAAACTAGGAAAAGGCAAGGACAAAGCTAAAGGCGACGATGACGATGACGATATTGACGGTGGCGATGACGATGACAGCGTGGAAGGCGGTGCCGGCAATGACACTGTAGTAGGTGGTAGCGGCAATGACAACGTAACTGGAGGTGATGGTGACGATTCGATCGAAGGTGGCGAAGGCACCAATACTCTAATTGGTGGTGCAGGACGCGATCGATTTGTTTACCGCGTTTCCCGTCAAGAGATTACAACAGTCGTACAAGCTGACT
>JBOFTL010000185.1:0-2578 GCA_051652045.1 Microcoleus sp.
CTGAGAGGACTAGTTCACATTCGCTCTGATGGCAAGATTGAACCCGCTGATGACACTGTGCCGAACAAGACCGCGAATGGGATTGTGGACGCTCCAATTGCAGCAGGGGCAAGCGGAAACGTCTACGGCACAGGCGCACGGTTTTCCGCCGTGGGTTTGAGCGGAACACAGCCTGGTGCTCAATTGTTTGTGGGAAGCGCAGGCGGCATCAGCTTCGGTTCAAGCGGGAATGGTCGGCTGATTCAGCAGATTGGTATTTTCAAGTCAAGTCTGTATTACTTTGATTTTTCTGACCCTGGTTACTGGATCGAGGCTTTGTGATGGCGAACCAAGTCTTATTCAAAAACACCGCTGGCCGGATTACAGTCGCTCCTGCCTACTTTGCCTCAATTAAACATGGTTCACTGCTTGGGGAGAGGTGGAAGCCAGTCGATGTCAGGGCAGCACGAGCACTTGTTTATAAATCTTGCAAGTGCTTTATCCTGAAAGCTCCTGAATTTATCCATCTACTCAAAAATGCAACAGATCTGAGTGGGGCAACAATTGCCGCTGACAGCAGATCCTTGGATACCGCAAATCCTATTTCTATTGATGGAATTGCTGTTCAACCAGGCGATCAAATTGAAATCCAAAAGACTCAGGCAACTACGCTTAAGATCAGCCCTGGCATTTGGGAAGCAGACACACAGACACATATCCGCTTGGTCAAAGCTCCAATTTATACCGCAACGGCTATCTCGAATTTTGGATACGGATGGCGTTATCGAATTGACACAAATGGCGATTTGATCGGGCTTGTTCAATTTATCCCTACCAATATCGTTACAGCTCAGACCAGGCCATCAGTTCCAGTTAACCATATGGACAGATTGCTGGACACAAATTTTTATAGCCTTGTGGACATGGGTCATGCTAGTTATCAGGGCATGTCTGCAACTTTCGACTCTGTCCCCAATGTTCGTCGGATCGCATTAGCCGCAAGTTCTGCCCGATATAGTTTTGATACTAGTTTTCCATCTGCATACTTTGATATTCAGTGTAATGGTACAAAAATTAATTCAGAATTTACGAATATAGGGAGTAGATCAAAGTATGAATCGCCTTGGAGTAACGGAAATACGGAGACTTATTCTACCAACATAACGGATAGAGAAGTTCACAGTTTTACTGTCTATGATGCCTCTGGCAGTCGTGCTTTTGTAAGTCTTGAAATATGCGTAGACGGGGCTTCTCAGATTTTTATTAAAGGAGATGCTCCTACAAATGGATCGCAAATTATTATTTCTGAATCGGTGGCATCTGCATTTTTCCCTGTCATTTCTGCTGGGACTTACGATGTCATAGAAAATTCAGGCAGTGATCAATGGCGCTTGCGAAAAGTATAATCACAAAGGAAATTTTTTATGTTGAAATTTTACTCAGACCCGATCGCAGCCTACAATGAAATCTCAGCAAGCATCCCACCGGGGCAGAAGTTTGTTCAAGAAGGCATTGACTATGAAGGCTATGCCACAAAACGGATTGAAGATATCTACCCTGGCTATCCGCTAAGCGATGGCGATGCTGAAATCATGGGACTCAAGCAAGGCACAAAAGCTAACTGTGGCGTCCTTACGGAAATCATGGCGTACACATTGTCAACTCGCAACGATTACACCCTGGAGCAAGGTATTTACCCCTATGGGCTATCGTCTAATGGCCTTTACATGATCGCCGTTGCAAAGGACTATCAGCGGAAATGGATTGCCGTGGACACTCTAGTCCCAGTCAATAGTAGCGGCTATCCCATTGCAGCCAGTCCTGCATCTAAGGATCGTGGTTTTTGGGGCATGATTTTCGAGAAAGCGTTTGTTACGCTTATGACCGGGAAATACAACACCTCCAATTGGATTGCCTCGTTTGAGGGTTGGTACCCACGGACTCGTTACGAAGTATCAAGCTTTGACGATATCCTTAAAGTGTTTGAGCTTGGAGGGCATGGCAACGGCGGTATTTGGAAAATAAAAGATGCAGCAGGGGTTGAAAAGCCTCTACCGCCAGGGCTTGTGGGGGCTCACGACTATGGTGTACTAGATGCTTTTCGGCTTGTTGACGCTGACGGGAATAAGCATGAATTGGTCTTGTTATGTAACCCTTGGGGGACAAGCTCAGCAGACTATCGTTCTAGCTATGCTGACGACTCGCCATTTTGGGACAATCACCCCGAAGTTTTGAAGTATGTTCAGGAATCTAGACCTGATGGCGGTTGTTTTTGGATGTCTTGGACTGAGCTAAAAAGCAACCAGATCTGCTCTTTCTCCGATCGCTGGTACGTTCCGGCTCCGCTATCTACGCATCCCCATGAACAACTTGTAAACTACACATTCACCGATCAAACATTGACAAGCGGGGGGTCTTGGGCGGGGCGATGGCCCGACCCTGCTCAATTGCGTCCCGTCGCTATCCGCAATAACGACCAGATGCGAATTACAGTGAACGAACCAACGTCTTTCCGCTTCACTATGCGCTGGTTGCCTGGATCGACGGGAGATCGGCATGGGTATGTTGCGATCGCGACCTCAGGCAGCAACAAACCATA
>JBOFTL010000186.1:0-16083 GCA_051652045.1 Microcoleus sp.
GATAATTGGGAAGTTCAAGACGAACCGCCGCACTTAAAAACAATTCGCGATCGCATCCTCAGAAGCGGACAGCGTACCGAGATTTTGCTCAAAATTTACCAACAAATTTTGATTGCTGATTATGCTTACAGCCAAGCCGGAATTTTTGCTGATGACAGCCTCGAACAAATGGAACTGAGATTGTCAGGTTTGGTTGTCAAACGCGGCGGAAATTTGAGTATTTATAACAAAGTTTATGCTGCTGTATTTAATCAAAATTGGACTAACAAAGCCTTAGCTAATTTGCAACCTGCCTTTGCACAATTAGTTGCTATTCAAGAACACAAAGTTTTATCGATGCTCAATAGCATGAGCATGGAAGGCAGAGATTTTGAGGATGTTCTCTATGAAATTTTGGGTTCCATTACGATTAAATTCGGGGAATTGATGAGTGTCGATCGCATCACGATATTTTTTATAGACAAAGACAAAAATGAACTGTGGTCGATTATTGCCCGAACGGCAAACAGCAGTCCGACAATAATTCAAATAGTGGGAAACAATCCCACTGTCGGCAGAGTAACAATTTACAAAAAAACTGTCAGCATTCCTGGTGATTTATCCGAAAACTGGTATTCTAATGTAGTGGCAGAACAAGACAAAAAAACAGGTTACAAAATTTACAGCAATTTAACTGCACCGATGTTGAATGAAAAAGGCGATATTTTTGCTTTCGTGCAGTTAGTTAACAAGCTGAAAAAACAGCACGATCCGGCAGCATCTTTTGCAGATAAAATCGAGCCAGAAGGTTTTCAAGAATTAGACACTGCTAGCCTCGGGGAGTACGTTCCAGCAATTCAGCAGCTATTGGAAAGGTGTCAATCTTGTTATAAACTAATTCAAAGATTGCAAGATTCAGAAAAATTGACAGAAGCAACTCGATCGGTTTCTCAAAGTAGCTTAGACTCCTCAGAAGAAATCATTACCAGAGTGATGGAATCTGCTAAAAAATTAATGAATGCCGATCGCAGTACCCTCTGGTTGTTAGACAGCGAAACAGCCCAACTGTGGACGAAAATTCCCTTTGAAGACGGTACCCTGCACGAATTCCGGATCGAAGTCGGGCAAGGTTTTGCGGGTCAAGTCGCCGCTAGTGGCAAAGCTGTAAATATTCCCTTTGACTTGTACGAACATCCTGATTCAACAACCGCCAAACAAACCGATCGAAAAACAGGATACCGCACTTGCAGTTTGTTGTGTATGCCTGTCTGCAATCCTGACGGTGAATTAGTAGCTGTAACTCAATTAATTAACAAAAGAAGACCCGGAGATTTCCCAGAATACGACCCCGAAACTTGGCCGGAAGCACCGGAATGCTTTCAAGATAGTTTCGACGCTAACAGTCAAAAATATATGCAGATTTTTAACTCGCAAGTTGGGGTAGCATTGCACAATGCCCGACAATTTGCGGTGATGAAACAGCAAGCAGAATATCACCCGCAAAAGGTAGTCAGCCAAACTCTGGCAATGCTAAATCAGGTGATGGACGGTCAGGGATTTGACGATATTCTTGACGCAACGTTGCGATCGATTACTTTAAAAATGGGTAAATCTTTGAATGCCGATCGCACGACAATTTTTCTGTTAGATGAAGAGAAGAACGAGTTTTGGTCGGTGATTGCAGAAGCAGATGCTGAAAGCGATCGATCTTTAGAAATTCGCGTCCCGGCCGATCGAGGGATTGTCGGTGAAGTCGCCACCACCAAACAAAGCATCAATATTCCCTTTGATTTTTACGACGATCCGCGATCGGAAACAGCAAAAGTATTAGACATCAAAAATGGCTATCGAACTTACACCATGTTAACATATCCCTTGTTAAACGATCGGGGAAATTTAATAGCGGTAATTCAGCTAGTAAATAAAATCAAAAAAATCGATCGCCGGGGCAGCTTGTCACTATTAGAAAAGATCGATTTGCAAGGGTTTACCAAACACGATGAAGAACGGTTTGCTGAAGATGGCAACTTAATTCAAATGATTTTAGAAAGCTTCCGTTCCTATCACAAGACAGCCCGAGGACAAAGAGTGGCGGCTGCTTTGATGGCAGCTACCCGTTCCGTCAGCCAAAGCAGCTTAGAAATCGATTCAATTCTCCAACGAGTGATGGAAGCAGCAAAAGAACTGATGAATGCCGATCGCAGCAGTTTTTGGGTCATCGATCGAGAGAGAAATGAATTGTGGACAAAGATTCTTTTTGATGACGGTACTTTGCGAGAATTGCGCTTACCGGTGGGGAAAGGTTATGTCGGTAAAGTCGCTCAAATGGGAGTTCCTCTTAACATACCATTCGATCTCTACGATTACCCAGATTCAGAAACTTCAAAAACAACCGATGAAAAAACAGGATATCGGACTTGCAGCTTACTGTGTATGCCCGTGTGGAATCCCGACGGCGAGTTAATAGCGGTGACGCAATTAGTAAATAAAATTAGAGTCGATCGGGATGTGAAATCTACTGAGTCATCTGACGCGGATGTGCCGGATTATTTTCAAGCAAGTTTCGATGAAAGCGATCAAAAATATATGCAAATTTTCAACAATCAAGTCGGCGTTATTTTGCAAAATGCGGAGTTGTTGGCTGCTGTCAAGCGGCAGGAACAAACACTGCGAAATAATTTGAGTCAGTAAGTGCGATCGATTACAAAAACCAGGACACGGCAATGCCGTGTCCCTACAATGAAATCTCTGCGTAGGGTGCGCATTGCGCACCTTACTAATTCATGTTATAGCTATTATTATATAACTTTTTTAGGTAATGCCTATATAATCTACGCGATCGAAGTCATTGCGTTCTAAATAGTTTAACGTCGGGCCTTTTAATCGCAAATTCACTGGAACGCCCACCTTCACGTTATCGTAATGTACGTGAGGAATATAGATATCTTGCTCCTTCATAAAAGCAGAAGTAAAGCTAAAGGCACTGCCAATTTCCTCACTTTTCAATTCGCGAAGATCGGAGGCGAATACAAAGCTGACCTCTTCCTCAAAGTACAGCATCTCTGCAAATGCACCTCGATCGTAACAGTTATAACCAATATAGCCACAAGTGTCGCTAACTTTGTAATAGATGGCGCGGGTGGATAGAAAGTTAGAAAGGGTGATGGCATCTCCTTCTCCAAATACAAGCCGATCGGGCTGATATTTCAGTTGCTGAACTATCGTCCAAGGATGTCCTCGGAATTGAAAAACAATATAACTTTCGGCGGTAATTTCGATCGGGCGATCGTAGATATCTCTTTCCCAGACATCCGCACGTCTCGCCCTACTAAATTTTTCGGCTACTGATTCAATAGGACTGCGAACGAGAACTAGATTTTGGTTGATGTCAATTGATTCAATACCTCGGCGCTCTTCAACAGACATATGCTTTACCATTGAGTAAAAATGAATCAGTAGATAATTAACCTTTAATTAAGGATTAAGGAAAAGCGTTCCGGGGGTTCCAGGGCCTATTGCTTCAGGAATCGTTAGCTGAATTAAGTAGACTGCGGGATTTTTCAGGGAGGCTTCACCTAATTGAAGCTGATTAGAGCTACCCGGAATTTCACAACCTATAGCGTGCCAGACAGCTACACCGTTGAAAAAAGCTTCTGCTAGTGTTGCATTACTAATCTGCCTAATATCGGCGCTAGTGATAAAAATGATGGCTGGTACTTTACCTGCTGTCTTGGCAGGGCTATTAGTGAGCGCATCAATGAAACCGAGGATTTGATGTTGTTGGTAACTAGGTGGGAGGAGACCTCCTTGCAGCGCCTTTACCTCATAAAAAACACTCTTAGGATATGTTTCAGTTGGGCCTGCTGGAAAGTTTACGAACACAAGTGGAAGAACTCCATCGGGTACTACATTTTCGAACTCACCATTCGTTTTATCTTTTCTTCTCTGTGAAAAAAATCGTTCGGTATTTTCTGGAATTGGAGTACCTGGTCTTATGGTAGCTAGCGCAAAGTTTTGAAAAGCTAGTCCAACTTGATTGATTGGTATTCCTTGACTGTTGGCAATTTGATCGAGTCTAGCTTTGGTTGCCGCTGTATGAGAAGGGTCTGCACAGAACTGAGCCTGAGCCGCGAAAGTAAGCCCATTAATAGCAGTTGCTACCCCAATAAATAATGCAGTTCTTTGAAAATAGTTCATAGCTCAAGCTCCAATGTTACTTACAACATGATGCTTGCAAAATTTTTTGCAGAACATGATTTATAGGATATTACGAGCTGAGCTATTTATTGTAAGTAATTGATATCACATATTGTCACAACCTAGGTCACACTTAGTATCATATAGGTTATGATAAACATCTACATAAATAATAGTTAAACAGTACCTGTAATGCTGAAACACTCCCGCTTAATTTCTGCTTTTTCCTCTGTCATTATTGCGTCTATACCTCTTTTTCAAACTGCAGCGAATGCCCAGGAAGAACCAGGGTGTTTTATACTTGATTCATCAGGTCAAGTCAACAGACTCGATCCTTTGTGCAAGCAAGATGAACAACAGAAATTACGAAATACAATGAAAGCTCAAGAAGTTTATCAAAAAGGATTTGACCTCGGTCGAAGAAGGTTATACAAGGAGGCCGTGGAAGCTTTTACTCAAGCAATTAATCTCAATCCTGATTTTGTAGAAGCTTATATGGCCCGCGCTCATGCCCGGACTGGAACTGGAGACTTACAGGGGGGAGTTGCCGATTTTCAGAAAGCTATAGATATCTATAGGGCTAGAGGACGATCGCGGGAGGCTGATATGCTTTTAGTTCCATTGAATGCGCTGCAAAATGAAATTAAAGACGAACAGGAAAACAAGGCTCAACCGGAAATTGAATATGAGCCGGAAGATAAATAAGCAGCCTGCTGATTACCAATTACCAATTACCAATTACCAATTACCAATTACCCATTACCAATTACCCATTACCCATTACCAAGGATTGCCGATCGTCGTAAAAGCCGCCCAATAATAAGGATGGGAAAGAATTCGATCGCCCCTGACAGCAAGTTCCTCCGGTAATGTTACTACCTCATCGCTCCCTTGGACTCGCAATGCTCCATCTTGAATTCGCACCCGCCCCCGCAACATCTGCAATTGCGCCCGCCGCAAAGCCTCCGCTTTAATCGTTGACTTACCCTCACGCCCAGGTGCTCGCAACTGCCGGTAAAACTCCGTCATCAATCCCAAAGTCCCCTCATCGCTGACTTCCCACAAACTTGCTACAGCCGATTTGGCACCAGAAGCCACCGCCAAACCCGCAAATCCCAACTCCGCCTGTTCATCGCCCAAAGCGGTACTGCAAGCGCTTAAAACTAACAGATTCACCGGTGGTTCATTCCACTGTAACTGCTGCATTTCATCAATTTGCAGCTTAGTATCCCACAACTGAATGTAAGAATTACTCGGTTCCCTCGGCTGAAATTCGCTGTGAGTTGCTAAGTGAATTATCCCAAAAGGTTGCCTGTTCCGCTGAGCTTTTAAATTTGCCAAAGTAAACTCTTGATTTAAAAAAGTTTTTCCTCTATCGGGAGGCGCGATCGACTCCAATTCGATCGGTACAGCAGGCAGCGGCGGCTTATCTTCAAATACAGATATTCCCATCGCCAAAATTTCATCATCAGCAATATTGTCGTAGCGAATATCAGTCAAACTCAGACTGGGAATCACGCTCATGCTGTATTTTTCAACTAAAAATTGCTGTCCGTCATGCAAGGCAGCAAACGGCACGCCTCTCAAACCAGCCGCCGGAATTACAATCAAATTGTCCGTTTTTAAACCTGTCAATTCTGCTTCCATCGGTGCAATCAACCACCGATAAAGTTTTTGCGCCGCATCCAAATAACTAATACTGCTTCTCCGTCTCGGGTTAGTAATTTCGCTTTGCAACGCTTCAGCTAATTGCAGCACTTGCCACCGAGTAGCTGCAGGCACTAAAACGCGCATCGGCTCGGCATTCGCAGTAACAAAAATCAATTCTAAACCTTCTCCTTTAGGAACATCGGCAACTTCTTGTGACCGCTGCAAAAAATCCGTTTCCTGCTTTTCCCCAGTTGCCCCGGAAGCAAGAGGTGCTGGAAAAATTAAGTTATTTCCCCGGCTTGCCACTAGCACTTCTGGATGAGTTTTGCGGGCTTCTGCATCGCTCTTGGGGACCCAATTCATATAAATAATTCCTGTTTTTACCCCCGTAAGCGCCTCATTTCTGCGGAGGGCTTCATAAATTACCGACATATTAGTAATCGCCTTTCTTGGGGGCAATTCTAAATATTTTTCGTATTCGCGAGTGAAGCTTTGCTCGAAGGCCAAAACTGCTGCCGAACTCGAATCGTACCTGCGAGGAGCAACTTGCAAATTGTCTTTAATTTGAGCATTTCTGTCTCCATTGGAGCGCAAATTTACTTGTAAATCGGTAGCAATTGACAGTTCTTCAGCAGGAGTTATTAACGGTGTATCTGGTACGGGAGTCGGCGCGGGAGTCGGTGCGGGAGTCGGTGGTGGAGTAGGTTCCGGCGGCGGTGGCGGTGCACTTTGGGTAATTAGTGAAATCTGGTTGGGAAAACTTCCTTGAGTGTAAGTTTCAGGAAAAGCAATAATAGGAAAAATTGTATTTCCCCCACCGGCATTAATAGTTCCCCGCGTGCCATTTTCGCTCGCCCCGCCAATCACAAAAGGCCGATCGCTCCCACCGGCGTGCCGAATTGAAATCGCCCCATCTCCGACACCTCCAGCAGTAGAAATACTGGCAATATTGCCTGCTAAATCTCGAAAAACGCTGTTCGATCGAAACAAATCCGTCGTTGTAATGCTGACACTACCACCAGCACCCCTGCTACCGCCTTGAGCGTTGATAAAACCCAACTGAAAAGTCCCGATCGCGCTCGAAAAGATATTGCCACCGTTACCCAAAGTAGCGCTGGAGTTGATATCGCCAGCGATGATACCCGCACTGGAGTTAACCGCGATATTGCCCCCGATCGCGCCTGAAGCATTCAAATTGCCGGCATTAACACCTCCAGCACCACCAACCAGGGCGATCGCGCCTCCCGTTCCCGCAGCTTGCGAAGTATCGATCGTGCCTGTTGTCACCGCATTACCCCGCACCTGAACGCTTCCCCCCTTCGAGGTAATGCTGCCGGCCCGCAGATCGCGAATGGCCTGCAAATCTACAGTGCCTCCAGTTACGGTTAAATTACCTTCTAGCAAGACATTCCCCGCCTCAATACCGGCCCCCGAAGTCACCGAGATATTGCCCCGGAAGGTGGCATTATCTCGGGCTTTTGCGGTCAAACGATCGACTGCTATCGGCCCGGTTGCCGTCACGCTAGCACTGTCAGTCGCAAGCTGGCCCAACCTGCGAGTTTGACCCACAGGCCCGCCAAAAGTAATGCTGTCCTTAGCTCGAACAGTTAAATTATTTGCAGTTCTGGGCAAACTATCGAGGGTATTGGCAAAAGTAATGCTGCCGCCAGTAGAGGTAATTGTGCTAGCGCGATCGGCGGTAACGGAACTGTTGAAAGCGATATTGCCAGCGGTAGTGAGATCTCCCGATATTTCCGCACTGCGGGCGTTGACAGTCAAACTCGCTAGGGGTGAGGTTTGACCGACTGCACCGCCGAAGAGCACTCTCTGGGCATCCAACCTCAGCGTGCGAGATCCGTCAACCTCCTGGAATAGGATATTACCCCTAGCTTGAGTGCTCAAAGCTGCATCCGCAGTTAGGGAAACGCTGCCGCTAAAAGCGAGATCGCCACCGGAGGTAGTGATGTTAGCACCGATCGCAGTTGCCGGCGAGTTGAAAGCGATTCCAGCACTGTCGGTTGCCCTGAGCGGGTTTTCTAGCGCGATCGAACTTCCCTGGAGAATCAACGGGCTGGTAAAAGTGGTGGGTGCGACGACTGCGATCGGGTTGCTGTTGTCGGTGCGCCCGATCGCGATCGATCCGAAACCGGGAGCCAGGGCGCTCAAATCCGCTGCTGTCAAGTCTAAAACCCCTAAATTGTCGCCACTCCCGCCGATCCGAATTTGCCTGCTGTCGGGCGGCTGCAAGCTAATTGTCCCGCCCGCACTGGTAACGGAATTGTTGCCGCCTCTCAAGTCAATGCCGTTAGCAGTGAGAGCAATATTGCCACCACCGGCATTTACCCTACCGAGGGAGATGCTACTGGCGTGGATGTTGATGCTGCCGCCTCCAGTCTGGATTAAGTCGTTGGGATCGTTGACAAAAAACACTCCGCCCGATCGAAAGGTGATGCTATCTCCGGTTCTTGCTTGGAGGGACAGGATGTTGTCGGGCAAATCTTGGAGGGTGATATCGCTAGCAGTATCGATAACTATGTTGCTGCCGGCAGCCATCTCTTCCAACTGCATTTCTGGGATGAAGGTAAACGGTCGATCGCTCTGTGCTGCTTGCAGTTGCGCGTTGCCGATCGCAGTATTTGGTGCTGCGAGTCGCAAAGTTCCGATCGCGCCATTAACTGCCCGCGTATCGACAGATCCTTGAAAAGTTAAAGAATTTTTGCCTGCAACTGCGATCGTGCCGCCGTCACCTCCCGCAGTACCGCCACGGGCTGCGATGCTGCCGATCGCACTGGTATTTTCTCCCGAGATCGTCACTGTACCGCCATTGCCACTGCCGATCGCGCTAGCATCGATCGCACCTTCCACGATGGTGCTACCTTGATTTGCTGTCACTGTTTGCCCGTTGGTGAGTACGACTTGACCTCGATCGTTCGCGGTTAAGCCTGTGGCGGCTGCCACTCCAGGTCCTGTCAGCAACTGAGGCAAATCTACGGGGACGATCGAGTTGTTTTCAGTTCCGACAATTGGTGTTATTTCTAAATTTAACAAGTTACCAGTTTGACTGATGCGAACTGTATTTTGACCTGGTACGGCAGCAACTGTAATTTGACCTGACGGTGCGGATAGTTGCCCGGAATTAATCACAGTACCGCCCAGTAAAGTTAAATTTTGACCGCTGCCTACTGCTAAGTTTCCAGTATTGACAATTGCGCCTGTTTGTGAATTGTTAAAATTAAAACTATTGGGATTGCCGACCAAACTTTGATAATCATTAATTCCGGCTGCATTAAACGAGCGATCGCCGAAACCGATACCCGTAGCAGTTGTAGCGAAAAAAGACCCCGGAACGTTCAATCTTGCATTTTGACCGAAGACAATCCCCGCCGGGTTCATTAAAAATAAATTCGAGTTGCCACCGCTAACGGAAATGAGTCCGTTAATTATAGAAACATCGCCGCCGGAAATTCTGGTTAAAATATTTTGAATATTGGGATTAGTTAAAAAATTAGCAATTTGACCTTCACTGAGATTGAATTGACTGAAACTGTGAAATAAATTTGCGCCGTTACCGGATAACTGCCCGCCAGTAATGTTGAAGCGATTTTGCTCGGAATTGACAACAGTATTGGTACCGTCATTAGCGGGAACGACAGGCTGCGATCGCCCTGCTAGTGGCAGCAGGGTCAAAGCAAAACTCAACAGTAGAAAATAGCGAAAATTAGTCATTAGTCAGTAGTCATTAGTCAGTAGTCATCAGACATCAGTCATCAGTCAGTTGGAAAAAGCGCACCCTTCATCCTTCTTCCCTCTTGCTTCTTCCTCCAGAATTACCAATTCTCATATATAGTAGTTGTGATTTAGTTTAAGCCACAATGTTCCGCTAAACAGTGGATTCGGATGACACCAGCAGATCGAGCATCAGGGAAACAGGAGTTTGACCCGATCGATCTGCAACTCCTCAGTCCTGGGAAAGCTATTTCGTTTTTAACCTGTTTCTGAACCCCCCTTCTCCCTCTCTCCCATTTGGTAGTATGGGTCAGATCTGCAAAAGCATCAATTGCCCGAATGCCCTCAAAACCATGCAGATTTTGCATTTGAGCTCGATCTATCCCTTGACAAAATGTCCGATGGGGTCATAAAATTAGGAGACTTTTTGAGGAAATGGCAAATATCTACTCAACAGCCAGTTCAACAGCCAGTTCCTCTAAGTTAAGAACGAGATATTTATTTTTTTAGAGACTGACAATGCAAACTCAAACTTTACCATTTCCCACCGAACAAATAGTCAGCCGTATTTTTCAATCTGGCGAACTCAGCCGTAATGACAGGCACCAACTGCAAGCAGTGCTTTCTAACGACTCGATCGACGACAATGAATTGAGCTTAATTGAAAAAGTAATGGATGGGGTTCTCAAAGGAATTCTCGACGTGCTGTATTGAACGTTTGTAGTGCGGAGTGAAGTCCGCAATAGGAAATATGTAGGGTAACGAAACCCAACAAACGACCTTGAATGTTCGGTTTCGCAAAGCCTCAACCCAACCGACTCTTAATATCTTGTCGCAGAGATCCCCCCAGGCCCCCTTTTTAAGGGGGGAGCAAGAAGATTAAAGTTTCCCTTTTTAAGGGGGATTTAGAGGGATCGAGAGTGCCGAAATTTTCTAAAAATCATCATCAATCTGGTTTTCATCTGAACTCTCATCGCTGCGTGCCAGTTCAGAAGGAGGTCTGTCGCTACTCCAGGCCCACCAAGCACAACCGCACTGACAGAGGTAAAATTCTTGCCACTTGCGGCGGTTAAACTCGGTGTATACTGGCGATCGGCGATTAATCCAGACCTCGTGAGCCTCCGTGCAACTAGCACCGCACTTGGGACAGCAAAATCCCGTAGCGTGAATCGCCGTCTCAGTCCATTCGGGAGGATGTGGAGCAAAAGCTTCCATGTGTTCGAGTTTCTCTTGAAAATGCTGGTACTTAGCTGTTCGAGGTCTTCAAGACTGCTGCCAACAGGCGGGCTGACCGCAAGCAAATCTTGAATTTGCAATTAATTATAATATCTCTGGTCTGTTTTGCCGTCGGGCAGTTAATTTTTTTGACATTTAGCCTTAAATCGAGAGTATAACTGATTTGATATTAGAGCGCGTCGGTTTAACTGCGCGCGATCGCATCGGTTTGTAGTAAGGACTTTAGTCCTTATCAGGTTTGTAGTAAGGACTTTAGTCCTTAGCTAGGAAAAAGTAGAGAGATGCCCGAACTTCTCGCTACCAACTTCAGATCGCAGCGCATTATGTAAAGCACATTACATACAGCATCGATCGACCTTCTCAATTATTTCAAGGACTAAGCTCATGTCTATCTACAACTTTATCTCATTTCTCGGCATTTTTGGCTTGTGCGCGATCGCCTGGGTTTTTTCAGAAAACCGTCAATTTAAATATATACCTTGGCGCGTCATCATTTGGGGCATCGGGCTGCAATTAGTCTTAGGATTTTTAGTATTTCTATTTCCCCCAACTCGCACCGCCTTGGAGTGGTTTACCAAATTGCTGGACGGCGTATTTATTGCCGCTGACACTGGAGCTAGATTTGTATTCGGCGAAAACATTGTACCGCTACCAGATAAAGCTCCGCCAATTAATCTAGGATATATTTTTGCCTTTCGAGCATTGCCGACAGTCATCTTTTTCTCAGGATTAATGGCACTGCTAGAGAACATCGGCATCATTCAAATCATCACCAATTTTTTTGCTAAAATCTTTTACTTAACAATGCGTTTGAGCGGCGCGGAAGCTCTCAGCGGAGCCGCTAATATTTTTGTAGGAATCGAAGCGGCAATTGTGGTCAAACCTTATTTGGCAAAAATGACTCGTTCCGAACTGTGTGCGATACTTTCTTGCTGTTTTGGAACTGCTGCATCCTCAACTTTGGCAATTTATGTCAGCGTCCTCAAACCAGTTTTTCCCAACATTTTAGGACATTTAGTTTCCGCTTCAATTATTGCAATTCCAGCTTGCTTCGTCATCTCCAAAATCTTAGTTCCCGAAACAGGAATCCCTCTGACAATGGGCGGCATTCCCAAGGAAGAAAAGAAACCTCAAGACCTCGAATTTGTGGGCGAAGAAATTGCCGAAAATGACGGCGATATGCGCAAACAAGAAACAGTTGGCGGAGAACCGATCGAGCGCGTCAGCCCTTTAGATGCAGCAATTGTAGGTGCTTTAGACGGCGTAAAGATGGCAGTAGCGATCGCGGCTGTCTTAATTTTAATCTTGGGTTTAGTGTCATTAATCAATCAAATTTTGGGAGCCGAAACCCTGCGAAAGGGTTCAGGAATATTATTTTACCCATTGACTTTATTAACCGGAGTTCCTTTTAAGGACTCTTGGATAGCTTCAGAAATTATCGGACAAAGGCTGTATCTAACAGCAATTCCACCATATCGAAGTTTAGCAGAATTGGCGGGCCAAGGTTTGGTAAGCGATCGCACGGTTTTAATTGTCAGTTACGCCCTTTCCGGCTTCGCGCACTTAGCTTCAGTCGGTATATTTGTCGGAGGTACAATTGCTTTAATTCCCTCCCGCCGCAAAGACATTTCCGAACTCGGTTGGAAAGCATTATTTGTCGGTACTTTAGCCACAATGATGATTGCTTGCATTGCCGGATTATTTGACACTGGAGACGCCAGTATTTTAGGTGATAAAACCGCCCCAGCAGCCCCAATAACCGCTCCCGCATCGCCGTCACCGACGGCATCTCCAGCAGCAAGTCCGCCACCGTCAGTTGCCCCAGCAATTGCCACTCCGAACCCCTCACCCAAGGCTGAAAAATCCGACTCAAAAGCTAAAGAATCTCCCAAATCAGAAGATTCACCATCACCAAAAGCTAATAGCAAATCACCCTCTCCAGAACCGAAGAAAAGCCCTTAAACAGTTGACAGTTGACAGTTGACAGTTGACAGCGGACAGTTAATAATTTCATATTTATTTAATTGACAACTGTGCGCTGTTAGCCGTAGCAAAGAGACTTTAATTGCCAGCACTAGCTTTTCAATCTTGAAAATATCTGCGTTCATCTGCGTTTATCTGCCGTTATCTGCGGTTCCCTTCTTCCCTCTTCCTTCTTCCTTCTCTTATGAATCCCGATCCAGAAATTCGCCGCCTGTTAGATCTAATGCCCGCCTCCGGTCGCATGACTTGTAAAATCATTAATAAGCCCCAACAACCGACAGTAATTGACTGCGAATTTCCTTTGCCTTGGAATCGCGATCGCCCGATTTATATTAATTTTGATTTATGGAAACTTTTGTCTAAATCGCAGCGAGATTTATTGCTATTGAGATATGTGAGTTTTCTGATAAATTTTAAGTGGTTGAAACCGGATATTTATCAAGGTGCGGCCCTCGCGGGAATTGTCGGAACCGTGGTAGAATTATTAGAAGGAGATCCGATCGGAATTGCGATCGCGGCTGGTTTAACTGGATTGGCGGTGACGCGAATTTGGCGCGACAATCGCAGTTCCCAAGTAGAATTAGATGCCGACGAAGCGGCGATTCGAGTGGCGGGCAGGCGGGGTTATAATGAGGCGGAAGCTGCGAAAAGTTTGTTAAGTGCGATCGAATCTGTGGCGCAGATAGAACAGCGCGGTTTGGATTTTAACGAGTTGATTCGGTGTCAAAATTTAAGGGCGATATCGGGGATTTCAGCGGTGGGAGTGCCGGATAGCGTGAGAAAAGAGTAAGATAGAATCTGGGCTAGTTATCTATTTTATGAAGGAGGCAGATGAGTCGATATTATGTATTTATCTGAAAATACCAAACAATGCACTTTGTTGATGCTTGTCGGATTAAAGGGAGTTGGCAAGACTTTTATCGGTAGCATTTTAGAGAAATATCTAGACGTAAAATTTCTCAGAATTGAGCCTATATTTTTGGAAGTGATGCGATTGGAGCCAGAATTGCAAGGAATTGCTCTCGAACAACGAGGATTCCAAATTGTGTTAACAGAGCTCGATCGATTAGCACAACAATACTCTATCCTTTGCATTGAATCCACGGGATGCGCCCTTACTTTCTCAGAATTGCTAACTGCTTTGCGCCAAGGATTTCGCGTATTGCTCATCCGCGTAAAAGCACCATTAAATACCTGCATAGAACGAGTGATGACTAGAGATACATCAGCTCACATTCCTGTTTCGGACCACAGATTGAGAGAGATTAACGAGCGTGCTTTGCTGGTCGAACTTCCTTGGGATTTGGAAATTGATAATTCGGAGTTTCAGGATGAGGCGGTTATTGTTCAAGCTGTCAAGGAGCTTTTACAATCTAAGTCTGAAATATCGTGACTGACCTAAAAAATGGAGCGTGAAATCGGTAATGAATTACTATCGATCTCGATACGCGCATCACAACCCTTCATCTCTGTACAGACAAACTAACAAGTTGCTTGAGAACTCGCATAGCTTCATTTAATCCATTATTGCGACTATTGGAAATACTAAATAAATCTGACAGTGCGTATTGATTTATTTCCCCGCGAATCAGCTTCAGGAAAATATATTCTTCGCCGTTAGTTATCATCCCAAAAATAGAGTTTTCGGGGCGAGGATTTCCCATCATGTATGCTAGAGTCTGCGGAATCGCCCGCGAAACGCTGAAACCATATTCTTTACTTTCAATTACCACGATCCAAAATTCATTTTGGACGACTAAAGCATCAATCCGCCCTTGTAAAACCAGATCTTCTTCTGTGACAATCTCAATTTTTAGAGATGGTTCGCCTCTAATTCTAAAAGGCAAATCGCACAAACCCATGACATCGAGGAGAGGATGCAGCATGATAATATTAACTGTACCTTCGGAAATCTCATCTCCTTCGATATAGGAAAAATAGCGATTTTTTAATCTCTCTAAAGAAGCAATTTCAGTTGCTGTCAATTCTGGTAATTCTCCCAACCATTCGGTAAATGCTAGGGGATTGTTGCTGCGAGTTAAATTGAATTTAGTGCGGAGATCGTTCAATTTTGTAATTGCTTTACTAATAGCAGTTTCTTGAATCATAAAGTTGTTTATTTATCTACATTGTTAATTGTATCATATTTGTGGAATGGGTTTGTCATTGCGGGCGATCGCAGCGGTTGAGTGTTATCAATAAATGTATTTATTGCTACTGGTCGATATTTCCAAATTTGTCACTTTAATTGCCAATTGCCGATCGAATTTAAACATCTCTGAAACAGCGCGATCGAAATCGATCTTCTCTCATACTAAATCTTGGCTAATACCAATTTTAAAAAAGAATGCAATAGTTTTCTTGTTCCCCCCCTTTATAAGGGGGGGTTAGGGGGGGTCAAAGATTGTAGCAGACTTTTAGATAACTGGTATAACTATCCCCTTTATAAATCCTCCATCATTGGGAGAGTCTTTGCGATTGCTTCGCTAACGCTCGCAATGACAATAAAGGAGGCATCAAACTCGGATTTGGTATCATGCCAAATCTACATATCACACCTCCTGTATCTTTAGTCGGCGTAGGCCGACTTCGTTCGTGTAGACGCGGTTTCAACCGCCGAGTTTTCATTCGACAAGACGCGGTTTCAACCGCCGAGTTTTCATTCGACAAGACGAGGTTTCAACCGCCGAATCATAAATAAAATAACTTATTATTCCGATCGCTCGATCGCCAATTTCGCATACTTCAAATTCTTTTGATATTCTACAATCTTTTGCTGGCTAATTTTGTATTTAGCATGATTAGCAGGTACTTTTTTCATGCCCGCAATTGCTTGTTCCCACGCAGCAATCACCTGTTGCCACTGTTGTTTTGTTGTGGCAGTTTGAGTCAAAGAAGCTGCACGAGTTGCTTGATTTACTGCTTGCCGAAAATCATTGTCAGCATTAGTTGGAGTTGCTGGCGGAGTTACTTTTGGAGTTGCAGGTAATTTTGTCGGTGGAGTAGTTTTCCTGGGAGTTGGAGTTGCAGGTAAGTTTGTCGGTGGAGTAGTTTTGTTGGGAATTGGCGACGGAGTTGCTGTTGGATTGGCGGGTAAATTTGTCGGCGGATTAGTTGGTGAAACTGCTGGCGATTTAGCAGCAGGTGGTGAAACAGCAGGCGGAGTAGCAGGTAAATTAGCTGACGGAGTTTGCGGCGGAGTGCCGGCAGTTGCTGGCTTGAGTGCGATTAACATCTCATACCTCTGCGTCAATTTATCTACCTCTGCGGTTGTCATGGCTATGCCGCGTACAGAATTAAGAGCCGCGATCG
>JBOFTL010000187.1:0-8042 GCA_051652045.1 Microcoleus sp.
GGT
The DNA here is from genome assembly GCA_051652045.1 of Microcoleus sp. GTDB lineage: Bacteria > Cyanobacteriota > Cyanobacteriia > Cyanobacteriales > Microcoleaceae > Microcoleus. The sequence continues at coordinate 4 of JBOFTL010000187.1, forward strand.
TTGATTGGCGAAACGCGCCGTCTGAAGTATGTCATGGTAGTTGAGAGTTGATAGTTGATAGTTGGTAGTTGGTAGTTGAGAGTTGAGAGTGGGTAGTTGGAGTTGGTAGTTGGTAGTTGGTAGTTGGTAGTTGGTAGTTGGCATTTGTACTTGACTTTCTGTGGCTAAAAACCAGAAGCTAAAAACCAGAAATATTGCCTTCTTCCCTCTTCCTTCTTTCCTCTTCCTTCTTCCTTCTTCCTTCTTCCTTCCAACTATTTGATTTCTTTGTGAGTGGTGTGCTTGTTACAGTGGGTGCAGAACTTTTTGAGTTCCAGCCGCGCCGTCGTGTTGCGGCGGTTTTTGGTGGTGGTGTACCGAGAAACGCCTTTCGAGCGCTTGCTCGGGTTGGTGCGACACTCCGTACACTCTAGAGTAATTATGATGCGGACGCCTTTAGCCATAATTCTTAATAAATTTGGACTTTTTGACTAATTTAAACACAATTTACTATCTTCTCACATTGCTCTGCACTTGGTCAAGCAATCTTTTTACTTTGATGTCGAGGAAATAGCCGCGGCGGGTGCCGGTGACGATCGTCCCGGCAAGGCGATCGTGAAAGGCTTGGGGAAATCTTTCGCTATCGGTGAATGCAGGGCTACAATCGATCGCCAGAGGTAACAGCAGCAGCAAAACGGCGGCGTTGGTAGAGGTGAGTCCCCCAATGCCCGCGAAGGCTAGGGCCGCACAGGTACCGAGTACGGCTTCGCGCTTGCAGAGCTCTTGAACTCCAGGAATGCGCTTGAGTTGGGTGTCTGCGACTCTCACGTTGACAGCCCAACGCCCGAGGCTTTGACCTTGGTTTTTCCGGGCGACGGGTACGCGCATTATCATCCAAAACAGGACGAAAAATATGGTATGGACGATCGGATTGGTGCCGATGAGCAAACTGGGCAACCAAACGGCGATCGCGTCAATACAGAAAGCGGCGGCTCGCTGGCCGATCGCGGCTTTGGGAATCAGCGGTACTAGATCGGAACTCATAAAAATGCTCGGTAAGTGGGAAACTCAGAGTCTTCAGACCTGAGAGGAAAACGACTCGGGGGACTTCAGTCCCCGTGAATCCCTTTGCGGGGTTGGAGGGGTATGGTTGCCCCTCCAAGGTCGATATGGTTGTCTCCAAAACTCCCTTGCGGGGTAATGTTCGCCTCGACCTGGTTATAAAGGCTTGTTAGACCTGCAACACTGTTTCAGTGACTTTAAAACTGTTTAATTGCAGATGACAGAGCGGAAAACTGGCGTCGCATTCTCCGGTGTCGTGACCCAAATAACGTCTCCTCCTAAGAGGGGTCTGGTCAGAACAGCTTGTAATTTCTTACAAGCTCAGTGGCTTTAGCCCTGAGTTCCTGACAGGGCAAAAAGGCGATCGCGACTAGCTACTTTTTTATCTTAAGCTTTAGATCGGTCGATCGACAGTCGATCTGATTAGTTCGTAGTACGGACTTCACTCCGTAACCTCGGAGCTGACTGAAGTCCGCACTACGAAACCTTGTCGGTCGCGATCGATCGATCGGACACGATCTGAGAAGTTCACTCAAGCGGAAAACGGACTATCACCTACTCCCAACTGCTTTTTCGACTTTTCCACCTGGTGCCACAGGGTTTCTATCTGCGCAAAGGCTTGCTCTACAGAAATTTTACCGTTGGAGGCTAAAGCGCTGATGTAACCCACGCGCTGGGTAAACTCTTGTAAATTGGCATTAAATACCAAATTTTCTGGCTTGACTTCGCCGTAGTAATGACCTTGAGGATATAAAAAATTTTGTGAATTTCCTGACATTGCTTTAACCTCCCCTGAAGAGCTTTTTCGATGATATCTTATAGTGTAAGCTGAAATTCTCCTATCGATCGGTGCCGAAAGTAGCAACTCTGACGTGATATTTTGCTATCTCTTGAGTGATGGCAATTACAGATAAACCCGAATCATTCGCATAATTAGTAAAAATTAACTGTCAACTGTCAACTGTCAACTGTCAACTATCAATTATCAACTGTGATGTCTGGAAATGCCCGATCGCCCCGTACCCAACCGCCATTCAAGCAAGTGTTAATCAGACTTGCACTGGCAGTAATTGCCGCTTTTATCGCGATAAACATTCCTCATTCGATCGTGCCAATGTTCCCAGGAAATGTATCTCAAGCCAGCCCACCGCCGATAATTCAAAACATACTCACAGGCAAGGGGAGAATTGTTACTGTAGGTGACAGCATTACAGAAGCTGGCAAATATCCGGGAGGTTATGTTTGGTTGCTGCAGCGCTATCTGACTTTACTGTATCCCGAGCGTAAAATTGAAATCATCAATGCGGGAATTTCGGGAAATAAGGCAATTGATATGCAGGCGAGATTTCAAAAAGATGCGATCGACAAACGGCCGGATTTAATTACAATTAATGTGGGAGTCAACGACGTTTGGCACGCTTTCTTTGATTTCCGCAACAGTCAGTTTCATCCCCAGGGAAATTTACCCGCAGGAGCATCTTTGGCAGAATATCGAGATAAAGTAACTCAAATGGTGCAAGCCGCACAAACAGCGGGAATTCGAGTGGCACTGCTGTCTCCGACTCCGATTAGGGAGGCTTTAGACGGGCCAGAAAACAAGCGCTTGCAGGATTACATTGCAACGATGCGGGAGATAGCGAAGGAAAATAAGTGTTTGTTTATCGATCTGAATGCGCCATTTCGGGAAGTAATCGGTTCGTTTCAAAGGCACGCGGGAAAAACTTTGAATTTGTTGGCTGCTGATGGCGTTCATCCCAATCCAGCGGGTAATAGAATTATTGCTTTTACGATTATGCGAGGTTTGGGAGTTCCGGTTAAGGATATTGAGAATTTAGAGGTGAAGAATTAAGATTTTTCGATCCGTTGATAGTTGAGAGTTGATAGTTGATAGTCGATCGATTGATAGTTGTAGTGCGAGCGTCCCCGCTCGCGATCGATTGACAATCGATCGATTGATAGTTGTAGTGCGAGCGTCCCCGCTCGCGATCGATTGACAGTCGATCGTTGATAATTGTAGTGCGAGCGTCCCCGCTCGCGATCGATTGACAGTCGATCGTTGATAGTCGATCGTTGGTAGGGGCGGTGCCCCCGTGCCCGCCCTTCGAGTTGAGAGTTGAAAGTCGATCGTTGACTGATGATTAATGACTAATGACCAACAACTAATGACTAATGACTAACAACTAATGACTATCATTGCGAAAACTCCTGACAGCATTTTACAAAAGCATTAACATCTGCTTCTTTAGTATTAAAAGCTGTTACCAACCTGACAGTACATCCACCTTCTCTTTCCCAGCGATAAAACTGAAAACCACGACTTAAAAGCTCTGCGATTACTGGTTCTGGTAACTGCATAAAAATCTCGTTAGCCTCGACTGGATGGCAAAATTTGACTCCGGCAATACCAGCTAAACCCTGCGCTATTTTAGCTGCCATCTGATTGGCGCGATCGGCATTTTTCACCCACAAATTATCGGTAATATAAGCTTCTAACTGTGCAGACAAAAAGCGCATTTTCGAGAATAAATGACCGCCTTGCTTGCGGCGGAAGTGGAAAGTTTTTGCTAATTCTTTATTAAAAAACACTACAGCTTCCGCAGCCATCGCGCCGTTTTTGGTCGCGCCAAATGAGAGGATATCTACCCCCGCACGCCACGTCAGATCTGCTGGAGAACAGCCCGTACTGACAACCGCATTGGCAAAGCGCGCGCCATCCATATGCAGGTATAAATTATGCGATCGAACTACTTGTGAAATCTGCGAAATTTCTTCGGGATTGTAGACGGTTCCGGCTTCCGTTGCTTGAGTGATGCTGACGGCCGCAGGCTGCACTCGATGGACGATTCCCGTGCCGGCTCGATCGAGCATTTTTTGTAAAGTCCCTGCTTCTATTTTAGCATTTTCTCCTGCTAGTGTCACTAGCTTAGCGCCGCCAGTAAAAAATTCCGGCGCGCCGCATTCATCTACATTAATATGAGATGTTGCATGACAGTAAATTGCCCCGTAAGTAGGAGTTACAGTTGCCAGGGCGAGAGCATTAGCAGCCGAACCAGTTGCTACGGGAAAAACTGTTACTGATGTCTCGAACAAATCGGAAAATTTCACTTGCAAACGGTGCGTCCATTCATCATCGCCGTAAGGCATCGCAGCACCGCTATTAGCTGCCGCGATCGCATCCATAATTTCCGGTGACACCCCAGTTGCATTGTCGCTACAAAAATTCATCTCAATCACAGGCAATTAGCATCTATAATATAACCTGCCGCTCAAACATTAAACAAAAAAAATCGCTATGGCAGAATACCGCAAAATAGAATACCGCATCGGCAAAGATGGCAAAATTACCGAAACCGTCCTTAACGCCACCGGTGCGAGTTGTACTGAAACTACCGCCCCAGTTGAAAAAGCTCTCGGCAAAATAGAATCCCAAGAATTGCTGCCAGAATACTATCAAGGCGAAGAAAATTTAACCCAGGAACAAACCCAGACGTTGAAACAAGTTTAGAACAGTTAAAGATGCTCGATTTTTTCGGTGTAGATTTTTTCGGTGTAATAGCGGATGCGATCGCAGTGCCTGCCTTCAGTAACGTGCTAGCTGTCGGGGGCATTTTTCTAATTTTAGTCTACATTTATGCCGCCTCGGAAGCGGGAGATGCGATCGAATTTAAGTACGATGCAATTTTGCGGGAACGCATGAATCAGCTTAACATTCTCGATTGGCAAGATTTAGGCAAAAAAGCCGGATTGAGTCGCTTTGCAGTGCGTTTAGTAAGACGCGGAGATGTGGGACAACTTACGGTAGAACAAATGCGACGGCTGGCTACAGTGCTAAATTTGAATTTTCAAGAAATCGATCGAACTTTGGGTGTCCTGCCAACAGCAACTACAGCAAATAATGCCGGGGAAGTTGCAGAATTGAGACAGCAGTGTTTCCGGCTGCGCGAAGAATTACAGCAGCAAAAAACTCAGCTAACTGATGATTTTCGTCGCGCTACTTTTGAACAGTTGCAAACCTTGTTAACCAATTATCCCGCTGCCCGCAAAATGGCAGAATCCAACCCGAATTTGCGCGCTAAAAACCTGGTTGCTTTGTTTACTCCCTTAGAAAATCTCTTGTCAAGTTGGGGTTTTGAAACCATCGGTACCGCTTGGGAACAAGTCGCCTACAATCCGCAGTTGCACCAGCCGGATGTTGAAGATATAACGGAAGGAGAGTTAGTTTACGTTCGGTTTGTTGGCTATCGGGATGGAGAGAAAATTTTGGTTCCGGCAAAAGTCAGTCGCACTCTTCCAAATGGCGCAAAATCTTAAATAGTTGAGAGTTGAGAGTTATAGTGCGAGCGTCCCCGCTCGCGATCGATTGAGAGTTATAGTGCGAGCGTCCCCGCTCGCGATCGATTGAGAGTTATAGTGCGAGCGTCCCCGCTCGCGATCGTTGAGAGTTGATAGCGGACAAATACCAATTACCAATCACCAATTCTTCAATCTAAAATCTAAAATCCAAAATCTAAAATTACCAACATGGCTACAGTTGCAATTGATTTCGGTACTAGCAACACGGTTGTCTGCATTCTCAACCCGGATACGCAAACGCCGGAAACTTTAAGATTGGGTGAAATTTCCCGGATTTTTAAAACGAAGCAATCGAGTGAAAATGCGCGAGAAATCCCTGTAGTTCCCACATTGGTATTTGTGAAAAATGGCGGAAATTTAGTATTGGGAGAAACAGTACGATCGCAGCGTTTGGGACAAGGACAGCCCGATCGGTTTTTCAAAGCTTTTAAACGCGATTTAGCTGCCGATTTTCAGCCGCCGCCCCGCAAACTCGACGGCGAAACTTACTCACCGGAATCAGTAGCAGAACAATTTATTAAAACTATTTTTCAACAATTAAATTCTCAAAGTATTCAGCCAAATAAAGTAATTTTTACGGTACCAGTAGGTGCATTTGAGCGATATCTGGATTGGTTTCGCGACTTGGCAGAAAATTTGGGAGTCGAGGAAGTTCAGCTAATAGATGAATCCACCGCAGCAGCGTTGGGATATGCAGTAAAACGCCCCGGTTCTTTAGTTTTAGTAGTTGATTTTGGTGGCGGAACTTTAGATTTAAGTTTAGTCCGTACCGCCCCTGTTTCTTCCCTGAAAAACAGCCAATCTCGAACTCAACATTTAATGCGTGCCGAAGTGCTAGCAAAATCCGATGCTTGCGTCGGGGGCGAAGATATTGATATCTGGATTGTCGAAGATTATTTGCGGCAAATTGGTTTGTCACGCGAGGAAGTCGGCGGCGTGGGCTGGCAAAATTTATTGGAAATAGCGGAAAAGTTAAAAATTCAACTTTCTCAAGTTAATGAAGCCAAGGAAAGTTGGTTTGATGATGAAAATTTCATGTCTTACGATTTGGAGATCGATCGAGCTAAACTAGAGGAAATTCTGGAATCGCGACAGTTATTAGAACAATTGCGGGAAGCTTTAGATGAAGTGCTAGCAATCGCCCAGGGAAAAGGTATTGCCAAAGCGGATATCGAACAAGTATTGCTGGTAGGGGGAACTTCGCTAATTCCAGCGGTATCTAATTTAGTTGTGTCGTATTTCGGGCGGCAAAAAGTCAAAACAGATAAGCCTTTTGAAGCAGTGGCCCACGGTGCTTTAGCGTTGACGGAATTGGTAGCTGTTGACGATTATTTGCGTCACAGCTATGCAATTCGTCTCTGGGAACCTTATGCAAAAGCTTATTCTTATTCACCAATCTTTAATAAAGAAACAAAGTATCCCTGTAAAAATTCCGAAGAGTTGACGTTGCAAGTGGCAATTGAAGGACAAAGAGAAATTCGGTTAGATATTGGGGAAGTTGCCGAGGTGTCGCAAGCGGAGGTCGTGTTTAATGAAAAAGGGCAAATGACTAGCACTTTGCTCAACAAACACAGCGATTTTCGCTCTTTAGAAAGCCACCACCAACAAGTTTGTGTGGCGCATTTGCAACCGCCGGGAGTGTTGGGAATTGACAGGATTGCGGTGAGTTTTGAGGTGGATGAAAGGCGAGTGTTGTTGGCGACGGTGCGCGATTTGGTGACGGGTAAAACTTTAGTAAGTCGGGGGGCGATCGCTAAACTGCAATAATGATATAATAGTTAGATACGATGGGGTGAAACTTGCAAAAATGGCATACAGCGATTTTACTACAATTACAAAAGTGCGATCGGCATTTAACCTCACTGTTGATGAAAAAACTGTGTTGTTTGCTGATGTCGAACCCATCATACCCGGCGAATATTTCACCACAATTTTAACAGAATACATCCCCCTTGCTAATGCTATCAATACAGAAAAAGCGCGATCGGAATTAATTATTGCTCCCGTACTGTTAGAAGTGCGACGGCTTTTAAACTTCCAAATCGGCTTTTTTTCCGGTACGGAATTCAACCCCGATCCCGACAGCGGACTTAGCGGCTATTGCGATTATATCCTTACGGCATCTAGCGATTTGTACGAGATCAGAACTCCTGTTGTCACTTTAGTAGAAGCTAAAAATGAAAACATCAAAAGCGGACTCGGACAGTGCATTGCTGAAATGTTAGGAGCTCAACGATTCAACCAACAACAAAATGATGAAATAGAAACGATTTACGGTTGCGTTACTACGGGTAATGCTTGGAAGTTTCTCAAATTGGTCGATCGAACAGTTTTTATCGATTTGAGTGATTATTATATCAAGGAAGTTGATAAAATTATCGGAATTTTGGCAAAGCCTTTACGCAAGGATTGATTAAGTAAAATTGATGCGACTGCAATGAAAAAACAACAAAATAAATTCAGTCATTTAACGGCGATCGAAAGAATTTACCTGTCATTTCCGGCAAGATTTTTATTGGATAAAAACTTACTGCAAGGTAACATCTTAGATTTTGGTTGCGGTTTCGGCAGCGACGTTAAATTATTGCAACAAAAAGGCTTTGAAATTACAGGTTACGATCCTTATTATTTCCCCGAATTTCCCG
>JBOFTL010000188.1:0-4238 GCA_051652045.1 Microcoleus sp.
TCGTGCAAGCGCAGTTTCTCGAATTGGATTTCGAGAATACATCAGCTTTAAAAGTGATGAGAACTCCCCTGCAATTTCTCAAACCTTCCGATTCGTTGTGGACGGCGCACAAACAAATGCAGCAACAACAAGTGCAGCGATTGGTGGTTTGCGGAGGGCGCGGGGAATTGTTGGGAATTATTACTCAAACCAGTTTGCTTAGAGTTCTCGATCCGACGGAAATGTACCGAGTCGTGAAACAGTTGCAGCAATCAGTTTATCAGCTTCAAGCTGAAAAAGTGGAGCTGTTGCAAAGCCGCAATGCTAAACTGGAACAACAGGTGCGGGAAAGGACGGCAAAAATCAACGAACAGGCCAAGCGCGATCGGTTGTTAACTCAAATTTCCCTGCGCATTCACCAATCTTTGAATCTCGAAAAAATTCTCAACGCCAGCGTCGATGAAGTGCGGCAAATATTGCAATCTGACAGAGTGGCGATCGTCCGTTTGGAACCGACTAATTTAGGTACTGTAGTAGCAGAATCAGTAGCCCCAAATTGGCCGTCTATCTTGGGGGAAATCTTGCCCGAGAGTATTTGGCAAGAATCAGCTTCGGCTTTTGAACAGCAAATTTATGCCGTTCCCGATATTGACGCAGCCAGTTTAAGCAATGCCAAATACGCACACCTGCAACAAGCACAAATCAGAGCTTATTTAATCGTGCCAATCTTGCAAGATGGCAATTTGTGGGGTATGATGTGCGTTCACCAATGTTCGGCATCGCGGCAGTGGCAGTCTTCAGAAATTGATTTGCTAATGCAATTGGCAACTCAAATCGCGATCGCCATTCAACAAGCACAACTTTACCGACAAGTGCAAAACCTCAACACGGATCTCGAACGTCAAGTTCAAGAACGTACCGCTGAATTGCAGCAAAAAGTCCACGAACTCCAACAGTTAAACCTCCTCAAAGATGAATTTCTCAGCACGGTTTCTCACGAACTGCGGACGCCTTTAGCGAATATGAAGATGGCGATTCATATGCTAAAAGTTTCTCCTACGTTCGATCGGAGTCAGTTGTATTTAGAAATATTAGAAACCGAATGTACTAGAGAAACAGATTTAATCAATGCCCTGCTCGATTTGCAGCGCCTCGAAGCAGCAGCGTATCCGATCGACCTGGAAGCAGTAAACTTAGAAGCCTGGTTGCCGAGTATTATCGATCCGTTTTACGGTCGCGCTCAAAATCGCAAACAGCATTTACGAGTTCAGTGCGATCCACACCTCCCGACTATCACTTCAAACCGAGCTAGTTTGGGCAGGATTATCGCAGAACTGATCAACAATGCCTGCAAATATACTCCTGATGAGGGTGAAATTGAGTTGAGAGTGCTGTGCAAACATGGAGGCGCGATCGACGAGGATTTGCCAGAAAGAAATGGCAGTAAAGGAGAACGATCTAGACAAGAAGCACAACTCGGTAGTGCCAATTCTGAAATCCAATTTATCTTGAGCAATCAAGCAGAAATTTCGATCGAGCAATTGCCGCGAATTTTTGAGAAATTTTATCGCGTTCCCAATGCCGATCCTTGGAAACAAGGCGGCACTGGTTTGGGTTTAGCTTTAGTCCAAAAACTTGCCGAACAGTTGGAAGGCAAAATAGATGTTGACAGCGGGAATGGGTGGACTACTTTTACTGCTACTTTTCCCCTGCGGCAACAGGAATTGGTGAATTGAAAGATTATGGTGTAGGCTTCCCAAGAATCACTTCTGGGATTTCCTGGTGACATACTCCAGTGCCCAAGTTTCTAGCTTGCAGGTGACAATAGATTGAATCGATGCAGCAACTTCAGCTTCCGGGCCCGAAGCATCAATCCGGACAATGCGATCGCGATTTCCCTCAGCCAACTCTGCAAAACCCCGCCGCACCCGCTGGTGAAACTCCAAATCCGCTTGTTCCATACGATCGCACTCGCCCCTCGCCCTCACCCTCGACAAGCCAAGTTCCACATCAAGATCCAGCCATAAAGTTAGATCGCTCTGCAAGCCCCCAGTGGCAATTTCATTTAACTGCTTAATTAAATTTAAATTAAAACCGCGACCGTATCCCTGATAAGCAACAGTTGAATCTGTAAAACGATCGCATAGGACAATTGACCCCTCTGCCAACTTTGGTTTCAGCAAAGCTTCGACGTGCTGAGCCCGATCGGCTGCGTACATCAGTAATTCCGCTCGATTTGATACTAATTCTCCCAATGCGGTTTCCAATAGCAAGCACCGCAATTCCTTACCCAATTTCGTGCCTCCAGGCTCTCGGGTAGCTACAATACCGACCTTTGGCAATCGTTCTTGTTGTATAAAGTGTAACAAGTGCCGCATTTGAGTTGTTTTTCCCGCACCTTCTACTCCCTCAAATACGATAAGTTTTCCTACCATAGATCCTCCATTCCTATTTTGTAAAATAAATACTTATTGTTCTGTTATTATCTGCTACCTTCGGTATGATGATAAAGTCTCAACGCCTCGCGGCTGGAGTTTTTATATGGCTCGTTATACTGGCTTTTTTCTCGTTGCTGTTCCGATCGACCGTCTCCGTCAGTCCCTGATTGAAATCTTGGAGTCATGCAATCTTGATATTATCTACAATACAGGGGATTCCTTAATGGCTCGCGAACTTCCGGGTCAAGTTTCCCTCGCGAAACTTGTTACCGCAGAAGTGTTGATTGAGAAAAACACGGGTAGTGACTCAGAAGTTCGCATGAACTTCGTAATCAAAAACGAGGAACTGCCCCTCCAAACCAATAACCACTGCCGTCAAATGTTCGAGTTAGTCAGCCACTCGATCGTTAATAACCGCAATTGGCGGCTTCTAGAAAGTATGGCCCTCTAATTATCAGCGGTCGTCAGTCATTCATTCCTAGTGGATGACTGACGACCGCTAAATTTTATCTCTCAACGAGAATTTTTAGCTCGAAACCTGCGCCGCAGCAGCAAAGAATTGGTAACAACGCTAACAGAACTAAAGGCCATAAATGCACCTGCTGTCGCAGGACTGAGTAAAATTCCAAAAACAGGCAATAAAAGACCTGCAGCAACTGGAATTCCCAAAATATTGTAACTAAAAGCCCAAAATAAGTTTTGGCGGATCTTGCCAAAAGTAGCGCGACCGAGTTCGATCGACTCAGCGACATCCATCAAAGCATCGCGCATCAGAACGATTTGCGCTGTTTCCACTGCAACATCAGTGCCGCCGTGCAGTCCGATTCCGACATCTGCTTGCACCAAAGCCGCAGCATCGTTAATTCCATCCCCCACCATTGCCACTTTGCGCCCCTGGGCTTGCAAAGCCGCGATCGCCTCAAGTTTCCCTTGAGGGCCCACTCCTGCCAAAACATCCGCCGCTGTCAAATCCAACTGCCGCGCCGTTTCCGCTGCTGCTGCTGCGGTGTCGCCCGTCAGCATCATCACCCTCAATCCCATACCCCGCAAGCGATCGACCGCAGCCCTGGCATCCGATCGCAGCTCATCTTTAAGCCCGATCGCCCCCAGCAACACTCCATCTCGGGCAACATAAACCACAGTTTTCCCCGCCAAAGATGCGGACAAATCTGCTGCCACGGGGACTCCCTGCTGTCTCAACCAACCAGCATTTCCCGCAAGTACCCGCCGCCCTGCTACCATCGCAGCAACACCTTGTCCCGCTTCCGTGGAAAAATCGTCAGCTTCCAGCAGGGGCAAACTTTCTTGGCGGGCTGCTTGCAAAATCGCCTCAGCGATGGGATGGCAAGCCCCTCTTTCCACCGCCGCCGCAATTTGCAGCAATTTTAAGCTAACTGGCTGCAATTTTTCCTGCGTATGCAGCCGCAACCCATATATTTCTTCAGCATCAGAAACTCGATCGATTCCGGAATTATTTAAAACCAAATAATCTGTAAGTACCGGCACCCCTGATGTGAGAGTACCGGTTTTATCAAAAACCACAGTATCTAATTGATAAACCCGTTCCAAAACATCGCCACCGCGAATTAGCAATCCGCGTTCCGCTCCGATGCCGGAACCGACTAAAATAGCAGTGGGAGTAGCCAGCCCCAAAGCGCAAGGACAAGCAATAGCTAAAACCGCGATCGCCAGTTTCAAACTCAACAGCAAAGGATCTTGGTGATGAATTACTGACAATTGATGTCCCGAATTCATTGCCGCGTGTGCCAGATTTACTCCGCCGTGTAACAGTACAGAGGGCCAAATCCGAGTACCGGCGAA
>JBOFTL010000189.1:0-6628 GCA_051652045.1 Microcoleus sp.
CCCCTTTATTTTTGTAAGCAATGCCGCGATTGTTGAAGGCTTCTGCTAATTTGGGATTGAGTTGGATGGCTCGATCGTAATCAGCGATCGCGCGGTCGTATTCCCCTTTATTGCTGTAAGCAGTGCCTCGATTGTTGAAAGCTTTTGCATATTTGGGATTGAGTTGGATGGCTCGATCGTAATCGGCGATCGCGCGGTCGTATTCCCCTTTATTGCTGTAAGCAGTGCCACGATTGTAGAAGGCTTCTGCTAATTTGGGATTGAGTTGGATGGCTTGGTTGTAATCGGCGATCGCGCGCTCGTATTCCCCTTTCCTGCTGTAAGCAGTGCCTCGATAGAAATAAATAGCGGCTGGGTCAAGTGCAGTTTTGTTTGGCTTAGCTTCTGAAAGGGCAGTTGTTAGTTGCGCGATCGTATTATCCCAATCATCTGCTGCATAGGCAGACACCCCCACCGTCACTAGCGTTAAATATTTCAGTTCCTCCGCTAAATCGACTTGCATCTCGAAGCGTTCCAGGGAAGCCACCGCCATTATGCGAGGCTCTCCCTGAGTTTGCTTGCCCAAAGTTAGATAATCCTTCGCAGCAGACAGCATCTCAAAATTCACGCTAACTTTTACTTTCTCCTGCGTCTTTTGGTAGCGACCCCAAATCACAATATCGGCATTTTGTGCCTTGCCCAATTCCCGCACCTTGTCTTTGTCTTCTTGAGTAATGACCTGCTTGAGCGGTACTATTTTCAAAGTTTGAGAATTTCCAGCGGCCTCCTGCAACTTCCGCAAAATCTCGTCCGTCACGCCATAATTTACCGGATCTGGCCCTTGAAACTTTGCCACCAATACCTTCACGATTTTGGTTTGTTGTGGGCACTTTTGGATCAGACAAAGAAGCGATAAATGAGGTTGTAGAAAATGCAAACCTACACCACCACCACCAAGACTCAATAGCCCGATCGTCCCTGCAATTAGCCAAACCCTTTTTAGCTTTCCCCCCGAAGTTGGGTTTGCAGTTTTGCCTTCGGAAGATGTTACTTTTTTGCGCCTTGAATCAGTCGCGTAAAAGTGGGAAAATACTTGCGACAAAAATTCTCGGTATCTAACTGTGCTTCGTAGGACAACCCAATAAACGGCGGAAACATCGAAAGAGTTGCTTTAAGCTTGGCATCAGCAGTAACACCCGGTTCGTTCAGTTTGGCTTCGATGCGTTGCAAAAGTTCGAGTATTTCAGCCGTGTAGCCATCCGGCTGACGCTGTACCCGGACAATCTCTTGACTCAACACATCGATAACTGCTTGAGCATCTGCTTCCACAAAAATCACATTCGGACTTTCCTGTTGTAGCAGAGAAAACATTTCTTCCTCATACTCCCGAATTTTAGGTCGAATCTTGAGTCGCAATTTTTGCTGATTCTGCGTTGCTTTCTCGTCATCTGGTGTCATCAATGCTCCTTTCTCTAGAGCATCACGCTGTTCGTATAGCAATTTCAGGTTGTCTTGCAGTTCCCGGAGGCGATCGCTAATCATCTAACACTCCAAATAATCGTATAATCTATCTATATTATGAGTGTAGAGATCGAAATCAGGAAGGATACAAATAAAATATCGATCGAGCGCGATCGGACTCAAAAGATAATCGATCGATCGAACGCGATATACACCAGATTGCACCAAGAATTAAGTCTCAAATGTTTTTTGCTCTTCCCGAAGTGACAAAAGAAGGGTAATACCAAATCCGGGAAAAGGAAACGCCGTTATTCTCTTAGTCCGCGCAGGCGGACTTCGTTCGTATAGAAGCGGTTTCAACCGCCGAGTCATAAAGGGGATATCTAATCCGGATTGAGTATAAAGCATATTTTTAAAGAAAATTGCCTAGATGGGCTTGACCCCTCATGGCAAAACTGTTATATTGTGTTATGTAGATGCACCCTGATGGCAGGGAGAGTTACTTAGGTGACTCTCTCTTTTTTTTGCGTGTTTGCAACTTGGGAGGGGGGAGTAACTCAGGAATGGGACAGAATTGCCAATTACCCATTACCGATCGCCCGTTACCGATCGCCAATTGCCGAATACAGAGCGCGATCGACTTGAGCTATATTTGAGTAATTTTCACAATATTTTTACAATGAGCGAACAAGCTAACGAGCTAGTCAAACAGGGAATCGGGCAATATCAGGCGCACCAATTCGATGCAGCCTTGGAGTCTTGGCAGCACGCGCTGGTACTGTATCGAGAAACGGGGGACAAACGGCGATCGGGTGCGGCGCTGGGAAATATGGGTGTCGCCTACGAAGCCCTAGGAGACTATGTTAAGGCGATCGAGTGCTACCAACAGCATTTGACACTGGCGATCGAAATGGGCGATCGTCGGGGGGAAGCCAATGCTTTGGGAAATCTGGGTAATGCTTGCTGCGCTTTGGAGGATTTTGCTGGGGCTATTGAATACCAGCAGCAGCGTTTGGCGATCGCGCGACAACAGGGTGACAGCAGATCTCAAGCAGAAGCTTTGGGGAATCTAGCATTTGCTTTTGACGCTAAAGGAGATATGTTAGGGGCGATCGAATGTTACGAACAACAGTTGGCGATGGCGCGAAAAAATCGGGACGATCGAATCGAACGCCAAGCTTTAAGAAGTTTGAAACTAGCATACAAATATTTAGCAAATTACGAGAAAGCCAACGAATACCGACAGCAGCAGTTATCGCTGTTGTCGGCACTATTTTCAACCGATAAAAACGGCGATTTTATACAACTTGCAAAAACAGTTGGTTTGAATCCGATCGAAGATTTTGCCGGAGCGGATTTAAGCAATTTTGAGTTGCATTACGTCGATTTGAGAGGTGCGGATTTGCGGGATGTCAACCTCAGCGGCGTCGATCTGACACTAGCAGATCTCAGCGGTGCTTTGCTCAGAAATGCGAATTTGGCTAAAGCCGTTTTGTGCAACGCTAATTTGCGCGATGCCGAACTGAGCTGCGCCAATTTAAGCGGTGCTGATTTGCGAACAAAACTGCCGCGAGCCAATTTAAGTGGTGCCAATTTGAGCGGTGCTAATTTGAGCAGTGCTTATTTGCCCAATGCGCTTTTAGTTGATGCAAATTTAACAAATACCGATTTAAAAAATGCCGATTTGAGCGGAGTTAATTTGAGTGGTGCGAATTTGCAAGGTGCTGATTTGAGCCGCGCGGATTTGAAAGGTAATGTAGTTAATAATGCGAAATTTACTGGTTGTTTGGGGATTGCGGAAGCGGTCAAAATTGAGTTGATGGAAAAGGGAGGGATTTTTGAGTAGGATAGAGCAGACACTTCAACAATATCAAAGTGCGATCGCCCTTACCAAAAAAAGTACGATCGCCCTGACAATATTAAACGCAGTTATCGCCAGAAAATCCCCCTTTTCCTTGACATCAACCCTCGCCCGTTTCCCCAGGCACCGCAGCGATCGAAAAGAAAACGCTAAAATAACAGACACTACACAATTGGGGAGTTAATACTTGACAACTGCACTCGATCGCGAAAGCGTCCTCACCTGGCTGGGCCACCACGTACCTGCTGCTCGCATCAAACACATCCTCGGAGTCGAAGAGACAGCGGGCGATTTGGCTCGCCATTACGGTATCGATGAAGTAAAAGCCCGATCGGCCGGATTGCTGCACGATTTGGCAAAATACTTCAAACCTCAACTGCTGCTGCAAATGGCCCAAACAGAAGGCTTAGAGCTCGACTCAGTTTTCATCGCGCACCCGCACCTGCTGCACGCAGACGCCAGCGCCATCGTCGCTAGAGACGAATTCAAAGTGGTCGATCGAGAAATTTTAGCAGCCATTGCCAATCACACTCTCGGCAGACCCAACATGAGCCAGCTCAGTTGTATCGTATTCATAGCAGACGCGATCGAGCCGAGTCGAGGGAATACACCTGAATTAGAAATCCTGCGCCGCGCCAGCAAGCAAAACCTGTATGCAGCAGTTTGGCAAGCCAGCGATTATTCCCTCAAATACTTGTTAGAAACTCGGTGCTACATTCACCCGCGCACCGTACTCACCCGCAATTGGGCGCTGCAAATAGCCCGATCGAAAGAAACAGGAAACGTGACAGAGGAGTCGATCGCGCACCTAACAAGTTAAAAGTAAAAAAATCTGCAAAATTAATCTTTTTTTACTTTTACCTTAACTTTATCCTCACCTCTGAATTTCCCGATCGAATAGCGGGCGATCGATAGCAAATCACCCATTAATGTATCAATTAGGAACCCAAAAACTTAATGTCAAAGCAAACCCAAATCCAATACACATCCATCAACTCTCTTGAGACTTCGAGCACCTCTTCCACAGACAGCCGCGCTTTGATCGAGACAATTGCCCGAGCCGCCGAAGACCGCAAAGGACACGATATTGTATTGTTGAAAGTATCAGAAGTATCCTACCTAGCAGACTACTTTGCGATCGTCACCGGCTTTTCCAACGTCCAAGTACGAGCCATCTGCCAAGCAATTGCCGATCGAGTAGAAGAAGAGTGGCAAAGATTGCCGCTGCGGACTGAAGGCGAAGCAGAAGCTAGTTGGATCGTAATGGACTACGGCGATGCGATCGTCCATATCTTGAAACCGCAAGAACGAGAGTTTTACAATTTAGAAGCATTCTGGGGTCATGCCGAACGCATTAACTTTGCCACCGCACCCAGAGTATAAGTGTTTCAACTACCCCACCCATCATCGGGTGGGGTTGGGACACAAGATAGTAAGAGGTAGCACGCATAAAAAAAATGAAAGACGCTTCTATTTCTATTTGTCCCGTTCCGCAAGAACAGCGACCGTTAAATGAATATCAAGAACTTAAAGAATCCTGGTTTTTTAGTTGGGTAACTCTCGCTTGGCCGCAGTATCTGATAAAGCTTGCTTGGGTGTGTGCCTGGAGTTGCTTAATATCCGTACCTGTAGCGGCTGCTAGCTTTACTCCTGCTAAATATCCAGCTAAGTTTTTACTCAGCAGTGCTGCAGGTGCCAGTTTTATTCTAGGATTAGCTGTGCTGCGGATGTATTTGGGTTGGTTCTACGTGCGATCGCGCCTTGCCAATCCCACAGTCGTCTACGAAGAATCCGGTTGGTACGACGGTCAATCATGGTCGAAAACCCCCGAAGTTTTGTTGCAAGACCAATTAATTGTCAGCTACCAACTCGAACCAATTCTCCGGCGGTTGCGACAAACGTTTTACGGTATGGGATTAGCACTTTTAGTCGGGGGACTAATGTGGTGTTGTTTGTGAATAAGAGCGGGCAGAAAAGCCCGATCTAAAATCTAAAATCTAAAATCTAAAATCTAAAATACACATGACCAGGGGAAAACGAACCCAAGCTCCCGAAATTGAAGTCAGGTTGCTGCGTGAAGGTATTGTTGAATCCAAACACCGCGTCCAAGCCGCCGTGTGCGACAATCGCGGCCGCGTTCTTTCCGTTGCTGGCAACTCGGAAACAGCCGCATTTGTCCGTTCGGCCCTCAAGCCTTTTCAAGCTTTAGCAGTGGCGACAACCGGCACTTTAGAACGCTACGATCTGACCGATCGAGATTTAGCAATTATGTGCAGTTCCCATCAAGGGACGATCGAACAATCGAGGCAAGTATTTAACATCCTGTGGCGCTGCGACATCGATCCATCCAAGCTGCAATGCCCGATTCCCGAAGGCAAAAACAGCACCCTGCAATACAACTGTTCCGGCAAACACGCCGGAATGCTGGCAGTTTGCCAGCAGCGCCACTGGCCTCTGGAAAGCTATTTGCGCCGCAAACACCCCGTCCAGCAGCTAATTTTAGGAAAAGTAGCTGATTTGTTGGGAATGCCCGCCGAAGAGTTTATCAGCGCGCGGGATGACTGCGGAGCTCCTACCTATTTATTGCAATTAGGGCAAATGGCCTCTCTGTACGCCAAACTATCCTCCGGCGACAACTTGGATATGGAGCGCATTATCCGCGCCATGACTCACCACCCGGCGATGATTTCCGGCGAGGGAAAATTTGACACGGAATTGATGCGCTTGACCGAAGGGGAAATTGTCAGCAAAGCCGGGGCCGAAGGGGTGCAGTGCCTCGGCAAAGTTGGCGAAGGCTTGGGTTTGGCAATTAAAGTGACGGATGGGTCAAAGCGAGCTCAATATGCAGTGGCGATTCACCTGCTCAAACAGTTGGGGTGGATCACGGCCGCGATCGCCGAAACTCTCTCGGAAACTTACCTCACTCTCAGCGATTTTAAACGCTTGGAGGTAGTCGGCGAAGTGTCCATCCCCTAGTGAAATCTAGATGGTGAGCCGATCGCAGCCTCCCAACTCCCAAATCTCAAAATATTTTTGGATTTGGGGTTGCAATTTTTAGAAAGCCGGTTTATACTAGATAAAGTGACGCGGGATAGAGCAGCCTGGTAGCTCGTCGGGCTCATAACCCGAAGGTCAGTGGTTCAAATCCACTTCCCGCCACCAAATTTAAAATAGAACCCGGAAGTATTTAAAACTTCCGGGTTTTGTTTTTTTAGCTAGCTTTTTTGAGTTGGGTGTTTTTACAATAATTATTACAAAGTAAACAATTGCGATCGCCCTTAAATAGCTCTTATAAAAAATGCCTGTCAATCAACTTTCTCCAGCAAC
>JBOFTL010000190.1:0-23233 GCA_051652045.1 Microcoleus sp.
TTAGATCGAGTTTGGATTGGGCGATCGAAAGTCTAAAATCTAAAATCGCATCAGGAGCTAGACTTAAGTACCAAATAGGAGAGCTAAACTTATTCACAGCTAACTACCGAGAGGAGGTTCCATGTTTGCCGTCAAACGAGCGCTCAAACTGAATAACAACGAAGCGACCTTGATGGCAAAACACGCAGGATTTCGGCGTGTAGTATTTAATATGGGATTGAGTCTGCGAGTCCAAATGTACGGTGAGGGCAATTTTTCCGATGCAAAAGTCATCAGCGAAATCAAAAAAGTTCTGACCGATCGTGTCAAGAAACAACCTGAGTTTGCTTGGATGAATGAGTTATCCAGTCGAGTCTATCAAAATGCTTTGATAGACTTGAAAAAAGCGTTCGGTCGGTATCGATTGGGAAAAGCCAGCCAAGCGAAAACCAAGCTTGCGACTTTGCAGCGCAAGGCTCATCGGCAAATCAAAGGTTCTCAAAACCAACGCAAAACTTATAACAAAATTGGCAAACTCCACGCACGAATAGCTCGGATTAGTTTAGACTTCCTTCACAAGCTAACAACTTATTTAGCAAAAACTTTCAAGCTGATTAAGATTGAAGACTTGAATGTCAAAGGAATGCTGGCAAATCACAAGTTAGCTGGTGCAATAGCCGACCTGGGTTTTTACGAATTCAGTCGGCAGTTAGAGTACAAATGCCAAATGTATGGCTCGAGCTTGGTGCTGGTAGATCGGTGGTTTCCCAGTTCTAAGATTTGCTCGAATTGCGGGCACAAAAAAGATATGCCTTTGCCAGTGAGGACTTACGATTGTCCTGCTTGCGGTTTGTCGATAGATCGCGATTTGAATGCTAGCTTGAATATTTTAAATTGGGAACCCTCGGCTTGAGGGGGATAGCCTGCTTATCTTGGGATGGCCGACCACCCAACAGCGCAGGAAGTGAACGCGCCCACTGCGATTAAAGATAACTTTAGTCAAGTTTGGGTAAGTTTTACGAAGCAGCGCTCTACCAAAACTCAATGCTGCCAATGTGATTAAGCTGACCTTGCTACATCCACTCCAATCTATACCCGTCCGCAGTTGGATCTTTGAAGACGAACAAGTCGTCCGGATCGGGCGAGCGACAGAAAACCACGTGGTTCTGTTCAGCGCCGTGGTTTCCCGACGCCATATCGAACTGCGGCGTACTGGCATAATCTGGGAACTGATTAATTTGGGTACGAACGGCACTTATCTTGATGGTAAGCCGATCGCTAAGGTTCCGGTTGTGGACGGTCTGATCGTTCACTTGGCTCGATCGGGCCCGAAAATTCAAATTAATGTGGGCCCGCACCAGTCAAAAGCTCCGTCGGGACAGATAGCCGTCAAGTCAAAAGACGTTAAGGCAATTAACGCTCCCCCAGAGAGCGCCCAGATTAGCACGATTCCTGTTCCCGACCAAAAAGAAATTGGCACTTCTAGGGAAGAGGAGGAGTTAACTGAGGCAGAAAACGATTCCGATTCTTCGCACGAAGGATATTAAATCGCTGGTCGCGATCGAGCTTGGGGAAGATGCTTGACAAAGTTGAAATATCGAGCTGACAAATACGGTCATCTCTGTTCGGAAACATTGCTACCGATTCCCATTCTTCAGAAGATTTGATAGTTTACGCATTCGGTTTGTTAACTGTCCCAACTTCGGTACACAGGAGTTTTTTATGAGTACGGCACAACAGATTGTGAGGCGCGCAGAATTGCTCAACCGCCGGACGATCGACCGCAGGACAGCGGTTGAGGTCGGCAGGGTGGAGCAGTTGTGGGTAGATCCTCAGTCCCACCGCACCATCGGCTTTACTTGCAAGTCGGGGCTTTTGGGTAGCAAGAAGCGCTGGTTCGCTTGGGCGCAAGTGGACACTGTGGGAGAAAATGTTCTTGTCAGCGTTAACCCGGAACTGCCGGAACTGCAACAGCCAGAACAAGCTGTCACCACGATCGGCCTGGAAGTGCTGACTGATGTAGGCAATAAAGCTGGTACGGTAAGTGACTTCTTATTTGATGCCAGAACCGGATCGGTGGTGGGCTACCTGTTTAAATCTAGCGGCTGGCGCGGGGTGTTGGACGGGATTTACGTGCTTCCCGTAGCAGCTATTTCGACAATCGGCAGCAAGCGGGCGATCGTCTCTGAGGCTGCTGTATTGGAACCCCAGCAATATGCAGAGGGGCTGCACCAAAAAATGAGTCAAGTAGCAGAGTTCCTACACGATGATTTAGATAAAACCCTCAAAAATGTCGAAGGGATGAAGCGGGGAGCTCAAAGTCTGGCTGAGAAACTGCAAGATAAAGCTCAAGAAGTCAAGGAAGTAGCCCAAGTTAAGGTTACTGAATTGAAGCGACAGGGCAAGTCTGAAGGTGAATCGGCTGAGGCTGCTGACGGCGAAGGTGAAGTAAGTTCTGCCATTCCTCCTGATGTGGATATCCACTCTTAGGCCACACTACCGAAGAATCTGCCACGTGCAAGGACTGTTTTCTAAATACACCTTAGATGATTGACACTCCCCGCACGGAAGCGGGCGGGGAGTGTCAATCTAGTATTGTAAATATCAAATCTGAACTAATTTCTGCTGATGGCTGGGAAAGGTACTTCCGCATCTGAGGTGATAGACTCTATTCAGCTCGATACGCTACACAGAAACTTCTAGTTAGTGCTGGGTTTTTCCTTGTTAAATGTATCTGTTTGTCCTCCAGGGCAATCTGTACTCTTACCTCGAGTATCGAGCGCTAAATTTATTGGTAGATTTTTTTATAACATCAGTGATTACCTTAACCCTACTGCATCCTATCCAGTCTGTCCCCGTTCAAAGTTGGTGTTTTGAATCTGAGTCCGTGGTTCGGATCGGTCGCTCGAACGATAATGATGTAATTATTTACAGCGCCGTAGTTTCCCGACACCATGTCGAGCTGTGGCACAATCCTGCTGGCTGGGAAATTATTAATTTTGGTGCCAACGGCACTTACGTAGATGATAAACCGATCGCTCAGATACCGGTGGCGGACGGCATGACTATTCGGTTGGGCAATTCCGGCCCAAAAATTCGGATTAGGGTGGCTGTAGCGAATTCAGAAACTACAGCAGCAACCCCGCCAAAACGCTCGGCTGCTAGTCAAAAGGACGACGCTTTTGCGGATAGGAGAAGTGCTGCATCGCTCAGCAAGGGATTTAACAATGATAATCAAGTTGATGATGCCTTGACTCAAATTGACCTTGATTGACGCTTGTTTGCTGCGATCTACTGATGTCGCCCCACCAAGCGGCCGACGATTTAGGGTGCGATCGGAGCGTAAAATATCGATCGGACATCTCCCATAATTAGGTTTTTGTCTAGATAGGGTAAGGCTTCCAGAATCTTTTTAGGAGATGTCTATCGCTCTAAATCTTTACGGATTCTGATGCTGTGTATTGGAAAATACGTCCCAGTTCCCCATTGGGGATGGATTAATCATCGCCAACAAATCCCGATCGACCCCGATCTTTTTCGATCGGCCAATCAGCATTTTCACCGCCGATAATCAGTTCTTCAATAGTTACAAATTCTTTGCTGAGTTGTTGGAGAGCATTAATCAAAATATCAAGTCCGATCGCGTCGCTAGTCCCCAAATCGAACCAGCAGCGGGCCCAGTAACCTTGATACTCTATCTCTCCCATATTGTGCATCAAAGCCATCATGCTGCGATCGGCCGTATTGCCGTCGTAATCCATGTAACTGATATCCAATCCCTCATCTTGAACTTGCAAATTTTCGGCATTAAACGCTCCTAGTTTTCCTAAGAAAAACCAAGAGTCAAACACTTCTTCGACATATTGTTTTTCACCATTTGAAGGTGCATTGTTGAACTTCAACCAAATCCACAAATCGAACGGATTGAACTCGCGAAACTGTACTTTCATAAAAATAAGAGAGAGGGAGAGAGGGAGAGAGGGGGAGGGGGAGAGGGGGAGATAAAAATCTTCCTTCTATCTTTTACCTGTTTTGTACGATTTGTTGCTGAACTTCCTTTAACTCCTATAATGGCGGTAAAGCTGGAGGTCCCCAACTACCACCTGCGTCTCTAATGTTATCGCGCATCGGGTCGCAGTTGCGGGATTTACTGTCGAGACGGTTGCGGGTTTTGCATTGCTGAAAGAAGATTTCGGCTACTAAACTGCGTGGTAGTTGGTCGGGTTTTACTAAGGCAGCATCGAAGTTTTTTCTGGCTTCATCTAGTAAGGTTTTGTTGTCACCTTGAGTCTTAGCTTGGGCAAATAAGATTTGGGCTTTGAGATAATGAATTTCGGGATTTGTTGGGGTTTCGGCAAGTGCTTTGTTGGCGAATTCTAGGGCGCGATCGTACTTTTTTAAGTCTCGATAGCCTACTGCTACGCCCCGATAAGCTAAGTAGCGGGGAGAGGCTTTTTCTTCTAATCGTTTAATCGCTTCGCTGGGATTGGAAAATGGTAAGTTGCTCGCCAGCATTAAATCCATGTAGCCTTTGAGGAGATTGAGTTCTGGATCGTCGGGAGCTATTTTTTCTGCTGCATCTAAATATTGGAAGACTGTTCGCAGTTTGTTGAGGGCTTGGGGCGCGCCTTTAGTTGTTCCTTCTTTGGCGATGATGTACGCGCCTTCTAAAAAGTGACCTGCTGCTATATAAATGTTGCCGCGTAAAGGATTAGTTTTGGTTAATTTTTCGGCAACTTCACGGGTTTTCGCGGCGTGGGAATTCATCGAGTTTAAGTCTTGCTCGATGTAGGATAATGAGGCTGCCATTGCATAGGCTAGCGGTTCATTGGGTTCGGAGGATACTGCTTGTTGAACTTGTGCTTTTGCTTGTTTGTAGTTTCCTTGCTGAAACATTGTTTTAAAAGCACTTTCGGTGTTCGGTCCGATCGCCTGCGGGTTAAGAGTGCGAAAGGGATCTCCCGCTACTGCTGAGTTGATGCCGACGATGAGCGCGATCGCAGCACTCGCGATCGCCCGTATAGTCTGTTTGGAACTTAACATTTGCTTGCCAAGCGATGCTAATGTGGTTTTCCCCATGTCCATCCTCTACTTTGACTCCTCCCCGCCGCAGAACGGCAGGGATTCCAAACCTCTGGCTAAGTAAACTTGTCCGTCCTTAAACTTAAATGCCGACTTAGCAAATTGTGCGCTCCCACCGTTGCGTTTTTTCTTGAAGTTAGGATATTTTGCCCGCCCGTCAAAGAAGTTATTGTAAGCTGTTTGCAAATGTCGCAAGCACTGCTGCATGGGTACTGAAGAAACATCATTTAAGAAATCTAATTCTTCTGTTTTCTTCCATGAAGTTAGCATACTTGAAGTCTGTGTATACCCTACCCGTTTTTGTTCGAGATACCAAGCTTCAGTTCTCGCGGCCAAAGCGCGGTTGTAGACCAAACGAACGCAACCTATCGTGCGTCGCAACAGGTTTTTCTGTTCTGGCGTTGGGTAGAATCTATAGCTGAAGGCTTTAAGTGTCATGTTTCCAGTGTAACACCTCAATCGTAAGCTGCCTGTAAATTCTTGTAAAGCCGTCGTAGAACGACGGGGTTTTCAACCCAGTTTTTTGATAATCTTTCCTTGCTACTAAGCTGGATTTTTGAGAGTTGAAATTTCCGACTGTCTCGGCAACATCATCGGCGCGAGAAAAAAACGATCGAATTTTCTTGATTTTTACAATTTCTTGAGGTATATTCTAAATAATGGGAGTATGACCTGCTGTAGATAAAGGCACGGATTTCCATTATTAAAATATACCATGAAACAGTTTAAAAATCAACTGCCCCAGCTCAAAAAAAAGCGTCGATTTCGTAAAGATTTATGTAAAAATAATGATGTAAGATAAGTATGAGCGATCGGCCCACTCAATTTTAGATTGCCGATTGCCGATTTTAGATTAAAGTCGCTCATCAATTATGAGATCGTTCAATGATTCAATTATTTAATTCTTCAATCTAAAATCTAAAATCTAAAATCTAAAACTACCCATTACCCATTACCAAATCCATTAATGCTTTATCTAAAAAACGTAGTCTACCATCCTACAGCCTGTCCGCATCCGATCCTGAAAAACATTAACCTAGAACTGGCACCGCAACAAATGGGACTGATTGTCGGTCGCAGCGGTTCTGGAAAAAGTACACTATTAGAAATACTAGCAGGTTTAGCAGAAAAAACTAGCGGGGACATCTTCTGGCGCGAACAAGAATTAACCCCAGAACACTTGCAACAATTAGGAGGTTTAGTATTTCAGTTTCCTGAAAGGCATTTTTGCGGGGGTACAATTTTAGAAGAATTGCGCTTGGGACATCCCGAATTGAGGCAAGAACAAATTTATTCAGCAATGGCAGAAGTTGGTCTGGGACACTTGCCACTGCGGGCTTCTCCTCACGCTTTAAGTGGCGGCCAACAGCGTCGGGTAGCCCTTGCAGTGCAGTTAATTAGACAGCCTCATTTGTTATTGTTAGACGAACCTACTGCGGGTTTGGATTGGTCGATGCGGCGGCAGTTAGTCAATTTATTGAGCAAGCTTAAAAATCACTGGACTTTGTTGGTTGTCACTCACGATGCTAGCGATTTGTTGAGCGTTGCCGATCGATTTTGGACTTTGGATAGCGGTAATTTGCTAGAGGTCGATCGAGCTAAATTAGAACAGAAGGAAGCAAGTTGTGTTTGATAGTTGATAGTTGATAGTTGATAGTTAACTGTGCTTATTGTTTTTCTTCTTCCCGATTTGGGTTTTAGGTTTTAGGTTTTTTCTCATATCTACCACCTCACACCTACTACCTACTACCTACTACCTACCACCTTCTTCCTTCTTCCTTCTTAAAACTAGATGATAGATCGAATTGAAACTCCCGTATTGCCGGAAATGACAGAGTTGTGGCAGCAAACCCTTAATTGGCAGCCGGATGAGTTGCAGCAGCAAAAGTTTCAGCGGCTGTACGAATTAATTCTTGAAGGCAACCGCCATTTAAATTTAACTCGAATTACCGAGCCGATCGAATTTTGGGAAAAACATCTTTGGGATTCCCTGCGGGGCATTGCCAAGCTGCTACCGACTCATAACAACAGGGACTTGCAATCGATGCAAAAAGTTATTGATATCGGTACTGGCGCGGGTTTTCCAGGATTGCCGATCGCGATTTCCTTACCTCAACTATCAGTTACTTTGCTCGATTCTACTCGCAAAAAAATCGCTTTCTTAGAAACAGCAGTCACAGATTTAGCAATAGAAAATGCCACTACTTTAGCGGGCAGAGCCGAGGAAATTGCCCGAGATTCCCGTTACGGGAAAGCTTGCGATCTGGTATTTCTCAGAGCAGTTGCAGCCGCACCTGTTTGTGCTAAATACGCGCTACCGCTACTGAAAAATCAAGGTTTAGCAGTTCTTTATCGGGGTAATTGGACGGTAGAAGAAGAGGCAGAATTAGCAAGTGCGATCGAACCTTTGGGGGGTATAATAGAGTCGATCGAATCTTTTGTCACGCCAGTCAGTCATGGCACGCGGCATTGCATTTATTTGCGGAAAGGAGTTGATAGTTGAGAGTTATAGTGCGAGCATTCCCGCTCGCGATCGATTATAGTGCGAGCGTCCCCGCTCGCGATCGATTATAGTGCGAGCATCCCCGCTCGCGATCGATTGAGAGTTGAGAGTTATAGTGCGAGCGTCCCCGCTCGCGATCGATATGTGGTGCTTCTGTCGCAACTTGCCACTATAGGTAGCGTTTCAAACCATTTTTGCTCGAAGCCTCACTTTTTTGCCAACTTTGGTAAAGTTTTATTGCAAAAATTAAATTTGGTTGTTAAAATACCACTTAAGAGGGAAGATATATCTCTTGTAACCCAGAGCAAGGCAACGCGCAATTTGGGTTTCCTCGCTGTGGGAAAACAACACTGTGAGAAAACAACGAGAAAACAACGGATTTAACTAATTTCCCGACCAGCTTTAACTAAAGCTGGTCATTTCTGTTTTCAATTTTAACCTAGGAACGCATCGTACAAATTTTCTTAGGATTTAGGATTTAGGAAAATGTCAAATAGATGAAAAAGTCGCCGATCGAAATTCTGCTATTACAGGATGATACATTGCAGGGTGCAGCACTGGTTAAGCTGCTGGAAACAAATCGCTACAAGGTAGAACGGGCGATCGACCAGCAAGCTGCCTTAGACTTAGCAAAGATGGTGGATTATGACCTGATTTTGCTGGACTTGCAGGTGCCAAAACGAGATGGAATTAGTCTGTGCCGGCAATTGCGATCGCAAAATTACACCAACCCGATTCTGTTACTGACAGCCAACAATTCAGATGCGGATGTGGTAGCAGGATTCGACGCCGGGGCGGATGATTACATCATCAAACCTTACGCTGAGGAAGTATTGCTAGCAAAAATCAGAACATTATTGCGACGCTCTCAAGCAGTTGCTCCTGGAAGTTTTGCTAAGGAATCATCTGCTAAATTGACTTGGGGAAATCTTTGTTTAGACGTGGATTCAGGCAGAGTAAATTTTGGCGATCGAATCATTGCACTAACAGTGACAGAATACAATTTGTTGGAATTACTCATGCGCAATCCCGAGCGCATCTTCAGTCGCAGTGCTATTCTCGATCGCCTGTGGGGATTTGATGACGCACCGACCGATCGCGCTATTAATACTCATATTAAAGACCTCCGCAAAAAACTTAAATCAGGCGGCTTAACAGAAGAAATTATTGAAACAGTTTACGGCATGGGTTATCGACTCAAAGCACCGCATCAAGCTGCACTACCTACAAATAATGATGACACCGATCGCACCAGCAAAAATCGATCTCGCGCCGGAAGTTTGCCTGCTGTCGATAAATTACTAGAGCGGTTTCGGGGAATATTCAACCAACAAGTTTCTGTATTGTTAGAGGCAAAAGCTGCTGTATTGGCAGGAAATTTAGCAATAGAATTACATCATTCCGCTCAGCATGAAGCTCACAAATTAGCAGGTTCAATGGCATCTTTCGGTTATCCCGAAGCATCAAAGCTGGCGCGATCGACCGAGCATTTATTAATCTCAATTAGTGGCACAGAAGCCGATCGCACTTTACGCCAGTTTACTGATGAAGAGCGCGATCGATTTGCTCAATTAGTAACAGCAATCCAAGAAGAATTAGCCAAACCACCAGTTACCACAACGGCTGTACCAGTAACTTCATTACCTGCTATTTTATCTCATCGAGTGCTAGTAGTTGACGACGACGAAGCCTTAACCGAACGCTTGCAAGCAGCATCAGAAGCTTGGGGTTTGCGGATGAAAATTGCGCCGAATATTGCAGCAGCCCGATCGCGCCTTGCCATCTCAATGCCCGATTTAATTTTAATCGATTTAAGCTTTCCCGACACGGAAGAAGATGGATTGACACTGCTGCAAGAAATCAACGAACGATCGCCCGATTTGCCTGTAATTGTATTTACTGGGCGGGACAATCTGGCCGATCGCTTAGCAGTATCGCGTTTGGGTGCTAAACAATTTTTGCACAAACCTGCGACGCTCGATCGCATTTTTCAAGCCATATCCCGTCTCTTAACTAAAACTAAAATATCATCACCAGGAAAAGTATTAATTGTTGACGACGATCTTGCAATGTTAACTTATCTATCGTCAGTGCTCGTACCCTGGGGTTTAGAAGTTATAACTTTAACTGAACCGCAACGATTTTGGGATACGATCGTTGCAACTTCGCCTAATTTAGTAATACTGGATCTAGAGATGCCACAAATCGGCGGGTTGGAGTTATGCCAAGTAGTGCGACAGGATGCTCAGCGTGCAGATTTGCCAATCTTAGTTGTTACTGCTCATACTGATGCTGAATCTCTAAGTCAAGCTTTTGCTGCCGGGGCTGATGATTTTATTACTAAACCCGTGTTGGGACCGGAATTAGTAACGCGGGTACTCAGTCGCATCGAACGCAATCGCTCGTGAAGAAAGAGTTGATAGTTGATAGTTGATAGTTGTAGTGCGAGCGTCGGGAGCTCGCTCGCGATTGATAGTTGTAGTGCGAGCGTCGGGAGCTCGCTCGCGATTGATAGTTGGTAGGGGCGGTGCCCCCGTGCCCGCCCTCATAGTTGATAGTTGTAGTGCGAGCGTCCCCGCTCGCTCGCGATTGATAGTTGATAGTTGATAGTTGACAATTACCAATTACCGCCTGCCAACCAACAATTCCCAATTCCTAATTCCCAATTCCCAATTCCCAATTCCCAACTCCCAATTCCCAATTCCCAATTCCCAACTCCCAATTCCCAATTCCTAATTCCCAATTCCCAATTCCCAATTCCCAATTCCCAATTCCCAATTCCCAATTCCCAATTTAAAATGCGTTTAAAAATGTTTTTACCCTATGCAGTTGCTGTTAGTTCGACAGCGATCGCCCTTTTCCTCTCTCTGTGGCTGGAACCGTTGCTGTCTCGAACCATTGGAGCATTTTTCTACATTGCCATCATTGTTAGTGCTTGGTACGGCGGCTTTCGATCGGGATTGGTGGTAGTTGTGCTTTCCTCAATGGCGCTCAATTATTTCTTTTTCCCCCCCATCAATCAATTTAGAATCAGCCAACCAGAGGATGTATTGCGGTTGAGCTTTTTTATACTGGTTGCTCTAGTAATTAATCTACTGACTAGCAATTTTCGGGATAGCAAAAAGAAGATCGAGCGACTCAGCCAGCAATTACTTCAAGAAAATGCCGCACAACTTCGCATCGCTTTGTCAGCGGCGCAAATGGGAATGTGGGATTGGAATTTAGTAACGGGAGAAATCAAATGGTCGCCAGAACATTCGCTGTTATTCGGGTTAAATCCTGAGAGTTTTGATGGTAGATATGAAACATTTGATGCCTGTCTTTATCCAGACGATCGCTCCACTTTAAATCTGGCAGTCCAACAAGCTTTAAAAACACAGAGTATCTACCAACATGAATTTCGCGTAGTTTGGCCCGATGGCAGCATTCACTGGGTTGAAGGACGGGGACAAGGCTTTTTTGACTCCAACGGTAAACCCCTGCGAATGATCGGCACAATTATGAATATTGACGATCGCAAGCAAGCAGAAATTTTACTGCAGCAACAATTCGATCGACAGCGGTTGTTAGTAGAAATGACCCAGCGCATCCGCCAATCCTTGAATTTACAAGATATACTCCAAACTACTGTGGAAGAAGTGCGCGGATTTCTGCAATGCGATCGCGCTTTATTGTTCAAAATCGATGCAGGTGGCAGTGGCATAGTTCTGGTAGAATCTGTCGATTCTGCCTGGAATGCTATCTCATCCAGCCGTACCTACGATCCTTGCATCGGTCAAGAATATATCGAACCGTTCAAGCAAGGCTTAGTCACTGCTAAATCAGATATTTACAATGCCGAAATCGCCTCCTGTCACTTGGAAATGCTAGCAGGTTTCCAAGTGCGAGCAAATTTAGTCGTGCCGATTCTCCAAGGAGAAAATTTGTGGGGATTGGTAATCGTCCATCATTGTGCCGGGCCGCGCGAGTGGCAAGATTCAGAAATAGAATTGTTGCAACAATTGTCCGTACAATTTAGTGTTGCCATCCAACAAGCCGATTTATTTGAACAGCTAGAAACGGAACTGCGAGAACGCAAACAAGCACAATTAGCCTTACAAGAAACTCAAGAAAAACTGCAATTGTTCGTCAAATACGCTCCTGCGAGTATAGTAATGTTCGATCGCGAAATGCACTATCTGGCGGCAAGCCAGCGATGGGTTGATGAATTGCAGCTCGACTCTTTAGAATCAATAATTGGGCGATCGCACTACGAACTTTTTCCCGATTTGGACGAGAGTTTGAAACAAAGCCACCAGCGAGGTTTAGCAGGTTTCGTTGAAAAATGCGATGAATATTTGTTTGTTTTATCAAACGGTTTGCAACAATGGTTCCGCTGGGAAGTTCATCCCTGGTATCGCAGCGATGGCGATATTGGTGGCATCATTCTGTTCTCTGAAAATATCACCGATCGCAAACAAGCAGAACTAATCTTGCAGGAAACTCAAGAAAAACTGCAATTATTTATCAAATACGCTCCTGCGAGTATAGTAATGTTCGATCGTGAAATGTGCTACCTTGCTGCCAGCCAGCGATGGATCGATGACTTTCATCTTGATTCTGTAGAATCGATAATCGGGCGATCGCACTACGAGATTTTTCCGAATATACCAGAGGAATGGAAGCAATTTCACCAAAGAGGTTTAGCAGGTTTCATTGAAAAATGCGACGAAGATCGATTTGCGTATTCAGATGGATCTTTGCAATGGTTGCGGTGGGAAATTCACCCCTGGTATCGCAGCAATGGTGATGTTGGTGGCATCATGCTGTTCACTGAAAATATTACCGATCGCAAACAAGCAGAAATTGCTCTGCAACAACTCAATGCCGAACTCGAACAACGGGTATTAGCAAGGACGGCGGAACTTACCGCAGTCAACGATCGCCTGTTAGTTACTTTACTAGAAAAAGAACAGGCATATCAAGTAGTAAAAGAACAAGCGCAATTGCTAGATCTGGCTCACGATAGTATCATAACCTGGGATTTAAACTCGGCGATCGGCTTTTGGAATCAGGGAGCCGAATTGATGTATGGCTGGACAAAAGCCGAGGTATTGGGGCAAGAATGTAACAGTTTGTTAAAAACCGAATTTCCTCAGCCTTTCCCTGAAATTCAAGCACAATTTTTAGAAAACGGTTATTGGGAAGGAGAATTAATTCACGTTACCAAAGACGGGCGATCGATTACTGTATCTAGCCGTTGGGTCGTGCAAAAAGATGCTGCGGGTCAACCGATAAAAGTTCTAGAAATTAACAATGATATCACCCAACGAAAACAAGCCGAATTAGTCTTGCAGCAATACATCCATGAAGTAGAAGACCTTTACAATAATGCTCCCTGCGGCTATCACTCTCTGGACGGAGAGGGGACAATAATTAGGATTAATGATACAGAATTGAGGTGGCTGGGCTATAGCCGCGATGAAATCCTGCACAAAATGAAGTTTTCCGATCTGCTAGCACCAGATAGCCAACAAGTTTTTCACGAAAATTTTATCATATTTAAACAACAGGGATATGTCGATAATTTAGAGTTTCAGATGTTAAATAAAGACGGTTCAAGCAGTTGGATCAATTTAAACTCTACAGCTCTCAAAGATGCGGCAGGTAACTTTGTGATGAGCCGATCGACCGTATTTGATATTGGCGATCGCAAACAGGCGGAAGCAGAATTGCTGCAAAAATCCCGACAGGAAAAGTTGCTCTGGATCGTTACTCAAGCGATCCGCCAATATTTAGATCTCAATGCAATTCTGAATACTGCCGTTACCGAAGTCAAGCAAACATTACAAGTCGATCGCGCCGCTATTTATCGTTTCAATCCCGATTGGACTGGCGATTTTGTAGTCGAGTCAGTCGATCCGGGTTGGGTAAAACTTGTAGAACCCGGTACTTGTAAAATCTGGGAAGACACCTACCTGCAAGAAACTCAAGGGGGTCGCTTTCAAAACAACGAAACCTTTGTGATTACAGATATTTACACTGCCGGACTTCAGCCCTGTCATATCGAACTTTTGGAACAATTTCAAGCTCGATCGTACACGATCGTCCCGATATTTTCAGGAGAAAATCTTTGGGGTTTGTTAGCCATCTATCAAAATGCGCAACCCCGCCAATGGCAATCGTGGGAAATAGAATTAGCCGAACAGATTGCCAATCAATTAGCAATCGCCATTCAGCAAGCCGAACTCTATACCCAACTTCAGATCGAATTGCAAGAACGCAAGCAAGCAGAAGCTACAATTCTAGAAGCCGAACGGCGCTGGCGATCGCTCTTAGAGAACGTACAATTGATTGTTGTCGGACTCGATCGAACGGGAAATGTCAATTATATCAATCCTTTCTTCTTAAAACTTACAGGATATACTTACCCAGAAGTTTTGGGAAAAAATTGGTTTGAAAACTTCTTACCGAGTTCCAGCCAACGATCGATTCAAACCATTTTATCGGAAGTTATGACCGAAAACGCTCATCCCTATTATCGAAATTCTCTCGTAACTAAATCCGGCGACGAAAGATTCATTGCTTGGAACAATACCGCCCTGCAAGATTCAGAGGGCAATATCATCGGCAATATCAGCATTGGAGAAGATATTACCGAACGGAAAAAAATCGAACAAATTAAGGATGAATTTATCGGGATTGTCAGCCACGAATTGCGGACTCCTTTAACAGCAATTCAAATGTCACTGGGACTGATTAAAACAGGAGTTTACGATAAAAAACCCGAAAAAGCCCGCCGGATGATTGAAATTGCCCTACTCGATACCAATCGTTTAGTGAACCTACTTAATGATATTTTAGATTTGGAGCGATTGGACTCCGGGCGGGTAGTTATCGAGAAAACTGTTTGTCAAGCCTCAGATTTGATGCAGCGAGCGGTAGATGGCATCCAGGCGATCGCCACTCAACAGCAAATCTCATTAATAGTTACCCCCACGGATGTAGAAGTAAAGGCATCGGCAGATGCGATCGTCCAAACCTTGACAAATCTGATCAGTAATGCAATTAAATTCTCGCCTGCGGATTCCACAATTTTTCTGGCTGCCGAACATCAGGCAGACTGCGTGCTGTTCCAAGTTAGCGATCGGGGGCGAGGCATCCCTGCGGATAAATTAGAACTGATTTTTGGGCGATTTCAGCAAGTCGATGCCTCGGATTCCCGCGAAAAAGGAGGCACCGGTTTAGGATTAGCAATTTGTCAGAGTATTATTGAGCGGCACGGTGGTAAAATCTGGGTTGAAAGTGTTTTAGGTGAAGGCAGCACGTTTTTCTTTACTCTACCTTTGCTGCCGATCGAATAGATTTTAGATTTTAGATTTGAATTTCAAATCATCTAAAATTTGAAATTTTAGATTTTAGATTTTAAAATGTGGATCTGAATTACCAAATTATGTCTAATTTGAGACTTGAATTACTCATCTAAAATATCAAATCGAATAGCAAAAATTCCCAATCTCCAATCTCAAATCCCCAATCTCAAATCCAAAATCTCAAATCTTTAATCCTAAATCTCCAATCCAAAATCGAAAATCGAAAATCGAAAATATCATGGCTGACAAACGAATTCTAGTAGTAGACGATGAAGAACACCTCCGGGAATTGGTACAGGCTTGCCTGGAAGATTTGGGCGGATGGGAAACGCTAGTAGCAGGCTCAGGAGAGGAATGCTTGCAAATACTGAAAACAGAACAACCATCAGCGATTTTGCTCGATGTATCTATGCCGGGAATGAGCGGGCTGGACTTGCACGATCGCCTCCAATCCGATCCGAAAACGCGATCGATTCCAGTGATTTTACTAACAGCAAAAGTCTTGCCCAGCGATCGAGCTAAATTTGCCGAGATGGGCGTTGCTGGAGTCATTGCCAAACCGATCGAACCCACCAGCCTGACAGAAGAAGTAGCAGAGATTTTGGGCTGGCCTGCAGAAATTTAAGAGTTTTTGTGAATTTTGGTAACAATAGCTGAATCTTTACCAGTTCCTTACCGTTACTATTTAGCCTCCTAATATCGAACTAAAAACTGTTGGTATAGGAGGTTGCAGTTGAATGCGTTTCAGTCATCTTAAAGATTCAATCCTACAGGGTTTATTGTCCAGTTGGCTCAATCGCTGTCAGCATCAGCACCTTGGCTCGATCGTCCAGAACAAAATCCATTGCAGCCATTACAATTGGCGAAACGAAAGCAACAGGGATGTTTAAGTCCCCTACAAATTCGCTCTATTGCTTAAATCAGAGCAGATAAAACTCAATTGGTAACCTAACTATTGATTTTTAATCGCCAAAATAAATGAACGCTTTGGAAGTGGTTGCTATGACCACCAAAACAATATTACTAATACACAAAGAATCCAATATGCAGGAGGTCGTACAAGCTTGTTTAACTGATTTGGGAGGTTGGAACGTGCGAGTTGCCAATTCTATTATAGAAGGCGTGCGACAAGCAATCCTCGATCGACCGGATAGCATTATTTTAGATTTTTCCTTAAGCAAGCTCGATCGAATGCTATTTCTTAAAGAACTAAGAATGGAACCTGCAACCCAAGAAATTCCTGTTGTGCTGCTAACACTCAAACCGAAATGGATTGACTTGCAACAGACTTGGTACCAACAATATAAAGTAAAATCAGTGATTGTGAATCCCTCAGAACCCGCTATGCTTTCCGTTCAGATTTCTCGGGTTTTAGGTTGGGACTAGGAGATTTTAGATTTTAGATTTTAGATTGAGGATTTGAGATTGAGGATTGAGGATTGGATATTTTAGATCTAAGATTTGAGATTTTGCTTATAAGGATTGGGGATTTTAGATCTAAGATTTGAGATTTTGCGGAGTGGTGCGAGCGATCGAACGGGCGATCGAGGCGATCGCCCTCGTATGTGACGAAATATTTCAATTTGATTCAGTTTATTAACAACCCGAACTTTTTTACAAAATCTTTATTTTTTAACTCTAATGTCTTGTCATTGGCGATATAACACTGCCGTGCAACTCCCAATTAATTAAAAAAAGAGGTTTTTATGACAGACTGTCCTTGCTGCTCGAATCAAATGCTCCGCCACATTCGCCACCATCAGGTGTATTGGTTTTGTCGTAGCTGCTGGCAAGAAATGCCTGTCTACAATCTTAACAAATTGAGTCCGTCGCTCTCTATAGCAAGCCTAGAGCGATCGTTAGTAAGCAACTACCAAAGTTGTCCGATCCCTTTGAGATTGGCGGCTTGAGATTTGAGAGTAAAACCGTAAGGTTCCAACGATCTCAAATCTCAAATCCAAGTTTCAAATACCACTTTTAGAACGTAAAAGTAGTTCTCACTACCCCAATCACCAAATCAGAATTATCGTTATTGTGATCGGGAGCAGTCAGCCAAATCAGCCCCGGAGTGACCGAAATATTATCACTCAACTTAAACTGATAAAAGCCTTCAATATGCAGCGAAGTATCCTTATCTTCCGGCAAAGTCCGATTAGTAGAACTCGTTACTCGCGGCTCCATACCTACCAGAATTCCCGCCACATTACCCTCCTTCAACAAATCGGGAAAAGCCAAAGTAACCGCCCAGTTCCAGATTTTTTGATCTCCCCGCTGCACCGAACCGGTGGGAGTAACCAAATTGGATAAAATGCGCTGGTTGGTGTAACCCACCCAACCTCCAAGAGCAATTCTGCGGTTCAACTTCAACGAAGCCTGCAAGCCGTAGGAATTGCTAGAAGTCTTGAGGTTGTCTTCAGTATCTAACCCGAAAGAAGCCAGACGCACTGGGAAATTAGAAGCATTGCTGCCCGTACCGGTCACAAAATTGTAGGAATTAACGTAAGTTAAACCTAAAGCAAAACTGTCGCTCGGTTTAAAAGTCAACTGAGCCAAAGCACCGTAGGAACCGTTGAACAAACCGTTACCTTGCGTCGGACTGGCCGCACTGCCGGCCATATATCCCAAACTCAATTCAAGTTTGTCTCCAAACTGATGTCGCAAAGCAAGACCAGAACCACCAATCAAATTGTAAATCGGGTTGCGAGTCCCGAAGTTAGAAAGAGCGCCACTGCCGCCATCTCCGTCAAAGTAAGGATTGACAGTATTGGTGAAATCATCAGTAGCACCAGCATTTGCTTCTAGAATTACAGTCGTCCTATTTCCTAGGGGGAATTGGTAAAGCAGCGCATCTACATTTACAGTATTGCTAGCCTCGCCGAAAGGTCCGGCATTAAACCGCAATTCACCTTCAGCAGTTTTCGTATTATTAGTAGAAAACGAACCCAGATTTAAAACTTGCAGTCGAGTTCTCAGCAAATCTTTGCCAGAGAAACTCGTGTCAAAATTGAGGCGCACCCTGCTACCAAAAGCAGTAGTGTTATCGGCTTCATTACCTTCAGCATCATCTCCGCCACCGATACCTGCCAGAGCAAATATGACTTCGCCGTTAAGTTTAGTAGTAGTCGAAAATTGATTGGCTTCTAATTCAGCAGTCCGAGCTTCCAAAGCATCTACGCGGCCCCGCAAAGTTGCCAATTCCGCTGCAAATTCTTCTTGCAACCTTTGCAAAGCAGCCAAATCTTCTTTTGTGGCTAAAGTTCTGCCACTACCGCTAATTAGCTCGTTAATTTTATCCAAACAAGCATTCAAACCGGCGGCAAATTCATAGCGAGTCATCGCCCGGTTGCCGCGGTAAGTGCCGTCGGGATACCCGGCAATACATCCGTAGCGTTCTACTAAGGATTGCAAGGCTTGGAAAGCCCAATCTGTGGGTCTAACGTCAGAAAGTTGCGAAACAGAGGTTACTTGACCGGCTTCGCCTTCAGTGCCGTTACCTTCAACACTGTATTGGTTGATTTGTTGTAAAGTATTGGGCTGTGCTTGAGGTTGGGTGCTTGGGGCCGGGGATTGGGCAATTTGTTCGGGTTGTTGGGGGGCGGGTGTTTCAGCACTCAAATTTTCCCCGGCGACAGGTTGCGTTTCGTTAGAATTTGCCTCTAATTTCGTTTCTAAAATAGTGCTGCTAGGTGTTGCTGCAGGTTGTTGCGCGCCTAAATCTATTGCTGCGACTGAATTTTCCGGTACTTGCAGCCCTTCAGCAAGCGGGGCCGCAGGCTCGTTAAGCGAAGCTATCCCGTAGGGAATCGCGCCTAATTTATTCTCAATCTCAATAGTCTCAACTGTTTTTTGGCTGGCTAGTGACACTGACTCGGCGGAAGCCACTGCTGTTTCAGGCTTGACAGCTTCTGTTGCAGGGTCTGTTAATTGCAATTCATTAGCTTCAGTCACTGTTGGAAGTTCGCCAAGTGAAGCTGTCCCGTAGGGAATCGGTTTTTCTGTTGCAAAGGTTGCGGAACTCACAACTAAACTGGCTGCTAACAGGGCCGGACTGATGGAAAGTCCTTTCCACAAAATTCTTGACATTATTACCTCACACCGTATAAATCAGACAGCCCCAATCTGAGACAAGGGCGATCGTAAATCCCCTTCAGTATTCAGTCTAATAGTATTTTTTGTCAACAAAATCAGTCAGATTTTTCAAACAAGCAGCGGGAGAGGGCGGAATTTATGCTTGAGGTTTTAGGCTTGAGGTTGAAGCTTAGAGCTTGGAGTTTTGAGGCTTGAAGCTTGAGGTTTGAGGTTGATTCCCTAACACATACCACCCAGAGTTTCCGTCCAGTATAATCATTCTCAAGGAAAAAAGGTTGTTTCGGCGCTCGATCGAGGATTTATCGGTCAAAACCTACTGACAGCAGCACCCTTGATGAAGTACACCCGCAGCTCGAACAATCCTCGCAAGGACACGGCACTGCCGTGTCCCTACCTGCGATATTTCGCTATGGAACTTACCTGAAAACTTCTGTATCTGTTTCTACTGGAATGATGCTGCTAACGTAAATCAAAGATTGCGATATCCAAAAATTTAATTAGATGTGGAGGTTCAGTGAAACCCGCAGCAGACAAACTAAAATACGCCCTCGTGCACGAATGGCTGACACCCTTAGCTACAGGTGGTTCGGAACTCGTGGTGCAGGAAATCCTCAAATACGTAGCAGCCGATGTCTATGCCCTGATCGATTTTGAATCGACAAATCCCGAAAGCTATCTTTTTGGGAGGGAAATCGGCACAACATTTTTGCAGCATTTTCCCAAAGCTCGCAGCGGGGTGCAAAAATATTTGCCATTCCTGCCGATCGCGATCGAACAATTAGATTTGCGGGAATACGACATCATCCTCTCATCCTCCCATGCCGTCGCCAAAGGCATCCTCACCAGTCCCCAGCAACTTCATGTCTGCTACTGTCACACCCCCATGCGCTACGCTTGGGACTTGACTTTCGACTACCTCCGCAACAGCAAAGCCGGAAGTGGCATCCCCGGAATTTTCACCCGGTATTTGTTGCACCGACTGCGACAGTGGGACGCCATTGCCGCCAACCGCGTCGATTATTTCATCGCCAATTCCCAACATACGGCGCGCCGGATTTGGCGCTGCTACCGGCGGCAAGCCGAAGTAATTTATCCCCCAGTAGATATCCATAGATTTCCCTTCATGCCGCAGAAACAAGACTTTTACGTCACGGTTTGCCGTTTGGTAAGCTACAAAAATATCGGGGCGATCGTCGAAGCCTTCAATCAACTGGGGCGGGATTTAGTAGTCATCGGCACGGGCCCGGAGTTAGAAAAAATCCGGCAAATGGCAAAACCCAACGTCCAAATCCTCGGGCGGCAGCCGGGGGAAGTAGTCGAGAAATACTTGTCCGAGGCAAAAGCTTTCGTCTATGCAGCTTGCGAAGATTTTGGCATAGCTTTGGTAGAGGCTCAAGCTTGCGGCACTCCGGTAATTTCCTATGCAGCAGGCGGCGCTTTAGAAACAGTTTTGGACATCCGCCAGCACCCAGAGAGGGGTACAGGCTTATTTTTTTCCAGCCAAACAGCAGCAGCATTAGTTGCAGCAGTTCGAGAATTCGAGGAGTTGCAAGAGAAATTTCAGCCAGAAAGGGGAAGGTTGCGCGCCGCCCAATTTGCGCCAGAAGTCTTCAAGCAGCGATATCTAGCCTTTGTGGAACAATCCTTTCAGGAATTCCACTCCCGCGATTTTACTGAGTCAAAAATTTGAGACGGGAGAAAGAGGAGAAGATTTTTGAGTCGCGAGTTTTGAGTGGGGGGCAAAAATTTTCGACCTCAGCTTTGGGTCGCAATCCTTCAGAAGCCTTACAAATTAAGCGTTTTACCTACTTCCTTCTGCCTCTTCCTTCTGCCCTCTTCCTTCTGCCCTCTTCCTTCTTTCTGCAGAAATTGCGTATTGGAAACATTATTCACAGAACAAAGCGTCTTGAGGCTTTATGATCGAGACTGTGTGTGGTGTGAAGTGTAAGGAGTAAGATGACTGCCGACAGCCAACTAATCTCCGGCAAGGTAATTCGAGCGATCGCAAGACGCAGTTTTGGGCCTGTCCTGGAGGGAGACAGACGCATAAGTCTTTCTCTACAGCGCCTCGACGGAGAATTTTTCAAGCGGTTATTTGACATCCTGTTTTCCTTAGCCGTTCTGATCCTGTTTGCTCCGGTATACCTGCTTTTGGCTCTTTCGATCGCCCTAAGCTCGCCCGGACCTATTTTTTACATACAGGAACGAGTAGGCAAAAACCGTAAAATGTTTTATTGCCTAAAATTCAGAACGATGGTGGAAAATGCGGACGACATATTGCTGGAAATCATGGAAAAGTCTCCGCATTTGCGTCAAGAGTTTGAGGACAATTTTAAACTCAAACAAGATCCGCGAATTACCTGGATTGGAAGATTTCTGAGAATGACTAGCTTAGATGAATTCCCCCAGTTTTGGAATGTTCTAAAAGGAGATATGAGCGTAGTGGGGCCGAGGCCTTTAGTTGAAGAAGAACTGCCGAGATACGGCAATCACATCAACAAAGTTCTCACCATAAGACCTGGAATTACAGGCTTGTGGCAAGTTTCCGGCCGCAACGACATTCCCTATCCCCGCCGAGTTCAGATCGACCTCTATTATGCAAAAGAAAAAAACCTTTGGATGGATATGTGGATCGTTTTCAAAACAATAGGCGTGGTGATTTTTCCCAATAATAACGGCGCATACTAATTTTTTGTCCGCAGTTACTGTCAGTAGTTAGTGATGTTTGTTACTAGCTACCGATGGTAACAGCGGACATATCGATCGAACCTCCAGCAAAAAACCAAGAATTTCCTGATGCCGATCGAGAAATTGTGAGTTAACGTAGAGCTTGAGAGTACGAACGGTAGGCAAAAGCAGCCCTATACCGGAAAGTCCGAAATAAGTGAATACAGTCTGTCAACGGAGAATCAGATGACGCAACGGAAGCGAGCGCTAATAACGGGTATCACAGGTCAAGACGGCTCCTATTTGAGCGAGTTCCTGTTAGAGAAAGGATACGAAGTTCACGGGATTATCCGACGGAGTTCCAGTTTTAATACCGATCGCATCGACCACATCTATGTCGATCCTCACAGCGAGGGAGCGCGGTTATTTCTGCACTACGGCGACTTGACTGACGGCACTACTCTCCGCCGCATTTTGGAAGAAGTTCAACCTGTAGAAGTTTATAATTTAGGCGCTCAATCTCACGTTCGAGTTAGCTTTGACTCCCCAGAATATACAGTTGATGCTGTAGGGATGGGAGTGCTGCGCCTGCTAGAAGCAGTGCGAGACTACCAAAGCCGTACAGGCATAGAAGTGCGTTTTTATCAAGCAGGTTCTTCGGAAATGTTTGGTTTGGTGCAGGAAGTTCCGCAGAAAGAAACCACTCCTTTTTATCCCAGAAGTCCCTACGCTTGTGCGAAAGTTTACGGACATTGGCAAACAGTAAACTATCGGGAATCCTACGGACTTTTTGCCTGCAATGGAATTTTGTTCAATCATGAATCTCCCCGCCGAGGTGAAACTTTCGTTACCCGCAAAATTACTCGCGCCGTTGCCAGAATTGTCGCCGGCAAACAGAAAAAACTTTATTTAGGCAACCTCGATGCCAAGCGAGACTGGGGTTATGCTAAAGATTACGTGCGGGCGATGTGGCTGAT
This sequence comes from Microcoleus sp., assembly GCA_051652045.1. GTDB lineage: Bacteria > Cyanobacteriota > Cyanobacteriia > Cyanobacteriales > Microcoleaceae > Microcoleus. The sequence goes on from JBOFTL010000190.1 coordinate 22,650, forward strand.
GCTGCAACAAGAAAAACCCGACGATTACGTCATCGCTACTAACGAAACCCATTCCATCAAAGAGTTTCTCGATATAGCATTCACTTACGTCAAACTAGATTGGCAAGATTATGTAGAGTTTGACAAACGCTACTTGCGTCCTGCAGAAGTAGAACTGTTGATTGGTGATTCGACAAAGGCGCGCAAGCAGTTAAATTGGGAACCATCTGTAACTTTTGAACAGCTAGTTCATTTAATGGTAGATGGTGACATCAAAGCTCTCGAATTGCAAGAAAGAGGTTCCGGCAACGGATTCGATTAACGTGCCAAACTAAGCAGTCTCCGCAACAGAAGGAAAAATCAATAGTAAGGTGCGCAGTGCGCACCCTACACTAAAATTAGTTTGTAGTGAGGATTTTAAGTCCTTAGAATCTTGCGGACTTTAGTCCTGACTGCAAACTGCGGTTATTATCGATCGAACAAGATATAGCACGCTACATATAGCCTTTCTCAGAAAGATGAGGTATGACTGGGCATAGGGCATAGGGCATAGGACAGAGGCCTGTGCGGGCATACCTCACTTTTTTGAGAACCGCTATATTTCG
>JBOFTL010000191.1:0-10273 GCA_051652045.1 Microcoleus sp.
AGGCAACAGTCAACAGGCAACAGGCAACAGGCAACAGGCAACAGGCAACAGGCAACAGGCAACAGGCAACAGGCAACAGGCAATAGGCAACAAGGACAATAGTTAAAGTAAGGTGCGCAGTGCGCACCCTACAAACTACACACTTAAGTATTAAAAACACGAATTTTATAATGCATCAACTCAGAATTGTTTCGCTCATTCCCAGCGCCACTGAAATTGTAGCAAGTTTAGGATTAACTGATGCAATTGTCGGGCGATCGCACGAATGCGACTATCCCCCAGAGATCCAAAATTTGCCTGTTTGCACTCAACCTAAATTCAATCCCGAAGGCACTAGCGGTGAAATTCATAACCGCGTAACAGAATTATTGCAAAATGCTCTTAGCGTATATAAAGTAGAAATAGATACTTTGGAAAAATTGCAGCCGACTCACATTATTACTCAAGCTCAATGCGATGTTTGTGCTTGTTCTTTAGCCGATGTGGAAGAAGCTGTTAGTACCCTGGTAAACAGCCCACCAAAAATAATTTCTTTGCAGCCGAATTTGCTATCAGAAACTTGGACTGATATTCAACAAGTTTCTGACGTTTTAGGAGTAGATGGAACAGGGGCGATCGAACTTTTAAAAACCCGCGTTAATACTATCACTTCTAAACTCCAAAAATCAGATTTCTCGATCGAAGGAAGAGTTCCTGAAATTGCGTGTATCGAGTGGATTGAACCTTTGATGGCTGCGGGAAATTGGATTCCCGAATTAGTCGCAATGGCGGGAGGTAATTCGCTATTTGGCATTGCCGGCAAACATTCTCCTTGGTTGAAATGGGAGTCGCTGGTAGCGGCTAATCCCGATGTAATTATTTTCATGCCTTGCGGCTTCGATTTAAACCGCACTCGCAGCGAAGCAATGCAGCTAACTCAATACGCAGAATGGCAAAATTTGCGGGCTGTAAAAACTGGAAAAGTGTACGTTACTGACGGCAACTCTTATTTTAACCGCCCCGGTCCAAGATTGGTTGATTCTGTAGAAATATTGGCAGAAATACTGCATCCCGAAATCTTTAATTTTGGATATCGAGGTAATGCTTGGCAGGTATTTTAATTATACCAATTTTAAACGAAATAACAGTATTCTCATTTCCCCTGAAGAAGGTAGGAGGGAACTAGCGTCTAATTTTCTGCTAGCAATCTCCTACTGGACTTGCACTTAAGTTGACACCGGCAGGTAATGTCGTATTCTAGGGCCTTTCAGGCTTTCGGATCGAATCTTGATTAAGTTATGCGTACTTTTACGGAGAGGACGATCGTAGACTGTAAATATTAATATAACTTATGTAGCAGAAATCAGAAACCGGATCTTTTTACGAAAATACTGCGTCAAAGCCTGTAATACGCATAAAAAACAGGGCAAGCATGGGGACAGTACCCCTACCAGTATTGATGTGTAAGTTCTGACTGATTAACCAGTGTTGGCAGCTTACTATCTTCGCTCGAGCCAACAAACTTCAGAAAAAGCGGTGCTATCTTAGATTTGCGTATATTCCCCTAAAGATTAGCCCTCACCTATGAGGATACCATGCGCCAATTACTTTCTCGCACTCGATCGACTCTCAGCAAAATAATATCCAAGCAAATTATCTTAGCTTTGACGATTTTATTTTGCGTCGGTGTCGGAATTACGATGGCAAGTATGTATCGTCTTTCTTCCACCCTAATTGAATCGCAAGCACTCGATAATGCTACACTTTATGCCCAAACCATTAAAGAATCCCGCACTCTTTACAGTTCGGATGTTATCAATCCTTTAAACAAAGTTAATGCGATTAACTTTACCCACGACTATCAGCCAACTAAAGTAACTGTTCCCGTACCGGCAACCTTCTTAATAGAACTCGGCAACCACATCACTAAACTCAACCCTGAAGTGTCAGTCAGGCTGTACAGCGATTATCCTTTTCCTTGGCGAAAAGCAGAAGGAGGGCCGAGAGATGATTTTGAGCGAGAAGCACTTGCTTTCTTGACCAAAAACCCCAAGGAAGCATTTTTCCGCAAAGAAGAATTTCGCGGCAAACCAGCGTTCCGATACGCACAAGCCGATGTTTTAGGTGCGAGTTGCGTCAACTGTCACAATACTCATTATGCAAGTCCTAAAACCGACTGGAAAGAGGGAGATGTACGGGGGATCTTAGAGATTACTCAACCTTTAGATACCATCACTCAAAAAACTCACGGTGGGCTGCGCGACTTGTTTTTATTGTTAGTTGGACTTTCGGTTTTAGCCATTTCGGGATTGACTTTAGCTATCGGCAAATTGCGGCAAAATGCGAGGCAATTAGAACACCGAGTCAGGGAACGCACAGCGCAATTGCAAGAAGCAAATGTAGAATTGTCAAAAGAACAAGAAAAGAGCGATCGACTGTTGTTAAATATTTTGCCAGAGTCGATCGCGGCTAAGTTAAAAGAAGGTCACAGCAGTATTGCTGAAGGCTTTGCAGAGGTCACGATTTTGTTTGCTGATATCGTCGGCTTTACCGTACTTTCATCGCAAATATCACCAGAAGAATTGCTGGAATTGCTGAATGAAATTTTCTCGGCATTTGACGATTTGACTGAAAAGTACGGTTTGGAAAAAATCAAGACTATCGGCGATGCTTATATGGTAGTTGGAGGTTTGCCAAATCCATGCATCAATCACGCAGAAAATATTGCGGAAATGGCTTTGGATATGCAACAGGAATTAGTCAAGTTTAATGCCAAACACCATACAGGAGTTAACATTCGCATCGGCATCAATACTGGACCTGCGATCGCGGGTGTCATCGGTACTAAGAAGTTCATTTACGATCTCTGGGGCGATGCCGTAAATACAGCATCCCGCATGGAATCCCACGGACTTCCTGGGGCAATTCAAGTAACGCAATCGACTTATAATATTTTACGAGGTAAGTACCTGTTTGAAGACAGGGGAGTCATCCATGTTAAAGGCAAAGGGGATATGAATACTTATTTGCTTGCGGGCAGATTAACCAGCAATCAGCCTTCATTAGTTAGTTGAGAGTTGAGAGTTGAGAGTTGAGAGTTGGTAATTGGTAATTACCTCAATCTCCCAATCTCTTAATCTACCAATCTACCAATCTGCCAATCTAAAATCTAAAATCTAAAATCTAAAATCTCCAACTCTTCCTATCTCCCCCTCTCCTACTTTCCCCTCTCACCCTTCTGAACCATTAGTTATTTGCACGATATTAAATTCTATGCAGCGTTGGAGTGTGTCATTTTTGAGCTTTTTAAAAGCTCGTTTATCCCGGCAAATAGCTTTGTGGGTATTTGTGAGTATTCTGATTATAGAGGGAATTATTCTAGTTCCCTCTTATTTTCGGCGCGAAACTGAACTGTTAAGGCAACTCGAAGAAATATCTGCTGCTACCATAGATTCTCTGGTATTTCTACTCAAAAAAGATCTATCCGATCGCGCTTTATTGCAAATAGAAATTCAAAATATTACTAAAGATTCTCCAGTGGTTTTAGGACTATCTATTTACCAAGCTGACGGTAAGTTAATACATACCTTTGGAGAAACGCCAGAACTCAATTTACAGATAGTAAAAAATGCACATATTTTTCGGCAACGAAGTTTAGATGGCAATTGTTACGATGTAGCTTGGACGAACCGCCATCTCGGCGGCGATTACATCTTAATCGTGCGCCACGATGCCTCATCAGTCAAACGCGAACTCCTGGCATTTACTTGGAGAATAGCTGGTTTAGTTGCAATTATATCTGCCTTTGTTTGTTTAGTAACAATGCTGGTTTTAGGAGCGACAGTAATTAGGCCTATTCTGAGGCTGCGCGATGATTTAATAGCAGCAGGAGACGCTTTGAGTAAAGACAAGGAAAAACCCGATTTTTACTCTTGTTCCGTAACTGTCAATAACGAATTAGGCGATGTTACTCTTGCATTCAATCAAATGTTTAGTCGAGTTTATGAAGAAATATTGTATCGCAAACAAGCTGAGGAAATACTGCGTACAGAACAAGAAAAATCAGAACGATTGCTATTAAATATTTTGCCAGAGATGATAGCAGAGCGTCTCAAACAAGGTCACAGCAATATTGCCGACGGATTTGCTGAGGTAACAATTTTATTTGCTGATATAGTCGGCTTCACCGAATTATCATCCCGCACATCTCCCGAAGCATTAGTTCAATTACTGAACAGCATATTTTCCGAATTCGATCGACTGAGCGATCGCTACGGCTTGGAAAAAATTAAGACGATCGGCGATAATTATATGGTAGCCGGTGGTTTGCCCATGCCTTGTACGAATCATGCAGAATCGATTGCTGAAATGGCTCTCGAAATGCAGCAAATAATTACTAAATTTAGCGACGAAACTGGCACACCCTTGAACATCCGCATCGGGATTAATAGCGGCCCTGTCGTAGCCGGAGTCATCGGCACTAAAAAGTTTATTTATGATTTATGGGGAGATGCTGTCAATACAGCTAGTCGCATGGAATCTCAAGGCATACCGGGTAAAATTCAAGTTAGTGATGCAACTTATCAATTGCTGCACGATCGATATTTATTTGAAAAACGCGGTACGATCGATGTTAAAGGCAAAGGAGAAATGATTGTTTATTTGCTAGTCGATCGAAAATCATCTAAAATAGGTAATGGACAATGGACAATTGATAATTGACAATTGATAACTGTCCTGAATCAACAATCGAGCATCCCAAATTAATCAATCTAAAATCCAAAATCCAAAATCTAAAATCTAAGGGGTGGACTTGTGGACAAACGCGAAGAAACTACGATCGCAGAGTATCAGCTAACTGCCGAATCTTTTCGAGTCGGAACGTGGAATCATGATGTATCGCAAAATCGATCTGCACTCACCGCTGCTATGCCCCGCAATCCCGGTAAAATTCTTGATATAGGATGCGGGCCGGGACGGGATTTAGTCGCGTTTAAAAGCCAAGGACATACCGCTATTGGCCTGGATGCAACTCCGGCGTTTGTAAAAACTGCAAAAGAACTATCGGGATGCGAAGTTTGGCAGCAATCTTTTCTGAATTTAGATTTACCAACCGCAGAATTTGATGGTATTTTTGCCAATGCCTCCCTAATTCACGTTCCCAGCAGTGAAATGGTAAAAGTGCTGCAAGATTTGCACCAATCCCTGGTTACAAACGGTGCAATTGTGATGTCCATGTGCCGGGGAAATTGGGAAGGCTACGACGAGCGATCGACCGGAAAACGCTATACTACAGGCTGGGAATATGAAACTTTAGCTCCCTGTCTTGAACAAGTAGGATTTGCCATTATCCGACATTATTATCGCCCTCCAGGTTTGCCAAAAACAGCTCAAAATTGGTTGGTAATAGTAGCCCAAAAAAACTAAAATATGGCTTACGCAAAAAGCGGACTTTGTTCGTATAGAAGCGGTTTCAACCGCCGAGTCAAACCGGGATCTAGCTCGGATTTGGTATTACTCTTTGCAAGCAGTAATGTAATAGCGCCACGGTGCTGGATAACCTTCTACCGTCAGCGAAGAATCGGCGGGATTGAGAAATTCTGATAAACTATTGACATTAGCCCAAGCGGTGCGGCGCTGTTCCCCAACCGAAAGAGCTTCTGCAAAAAAACAGTTAATCTGAGTAAAACCAGCCCGTGCCATCCAATTTTCCAAACAGGATTGAGTTGGCAAAAACCACATTCCCCGCGCTTGTATGTACCGTTTGAGTGGAGTCAAAGCCACCGGCAAATCTCCAGGTATCCCCTGACAATCGATAACTATTTCTCCTTTGGGTGCTAATGCTTGCCGCATTTTGCCCAACAATCCGATCGGATCTGGATGGTGGTGAAGAATTCCCAGGCAAAATATGGTGTCGAAAAAATTGGGATATAAGTCGATGTTTTCGACACCCAGTAACTCGAAGGCAAGTATTTCTTGCTTAACAATATTTTGCATCATTTGAAAATTCCAGAAGAGTTTAGCCACTGGTTCAAACCCAATGACGCACTCGGGTCGATCGCACACCATCCGCAACATAAAATAACCGTTATGACAGCCGATATCGGCAACTTTGCGGTTATTTAAAGGTTGAATGTGAGGCAAAATTCGCGCCCATTTCCAGTCCGATCGCCATTCTGCATCTACGGCAATACCAAACAGTTCAAACGGCCCTTTTCTCCAGGGACAAAAGGTTTGCAAAGCTTGATAAAATCGCTGGTGCTGTTCTGCTGAAAGTTCCTCTTTTTTACCGATTTTGACGGTAGCATCGGAGAAGTCAAACCAGTTGCTTTCGATGTCTCGAACAGACTCAAAGGCTTTGCGATACTGACTGACTTTAGACTCGAATAACTTGGATTGCCGTTGTTGGCGCAGGGCTAGAATGGCATCGCGATCGATACTTGAATGATAGCGATCGCAGTAATCGGGAGCCACATAACCAACTGTATCTTCAAACGTATTGTCAAACATAGAGTAATGCTTAATTTAAAACTTGCTGGTGGGAGTTGTCGGGGATAATTTGGGAATAGGGAATAGGAAAATGCAGAGATTTTCGGTCGATCGAGGTTTGAAAGCTAGCTTTCATAGACCTATTAAACCTTGTTTTATCTTACTGCATTAGCGAGGTGCTGATACCAAATCCGGGTTGAATAACCCCATTATTTTCTTAGTCGGCGCAGGCCGACTTCGTGCGTGTAGTTGCGGTTTCAACCGCCGATTGATAAAGGAGATGTCTTACCCAAATTTAGTATGATTTTGTTCAGCAAGCCCTATTTTAAAGCTACCAGCGAGATAAAATTGTGCAATTTTAACAGCGAATCGATTTGACTAAAACCGCTGGCTTCCAGCATTTCAATGTGCTGTGCTTCGGTTAGGGGAATCAGAACATCTTCCAACGCCTCTTTTTTGCGTTCGATTTCGCTGCGCGCATATCCATTGTGCGCCTTAAAAGCTTCGTAATGTCGGGTAATTGTCTCTTGAAATTGCGGGTGCGGCGATTTGACTTTTTCGCTTAAGAATAACAAGCCGCCCGGAGTCAAACCTTCCCAGATCGATCGCAGCAATTTTTGGCGCGCCTGCAAGGGCAAAAACTGCAAAGTGTAATTAACAACGACAACGCTGCTATTTTCAAACGAGCAGTTTTCGGCATTTTTGCAGATTAATTCTACTTGATGAATTTGTTGAGTTTCGATTAATTTTTGTCTGGCTTTTTCTAACATTGCTTGAGAATTATCGATGCCAATTAGTGCAGTTGGCTGTTTTAAAAATCGCCCCAGCAATTCGAGAAATGTACCTGTGGAACAGCCGATATCAATAATTCGAGTTCCCGGTTGAAAGTAATGTTTAGCCCAATGGGCGGCGCAAGCTAGCACTTCTTGATACAAAGGAACTGACCGAGAAATCGTGTCGTCAAAAACGCGCACTACGTCTTCGTTAAAGACAAAGGGCTTGGGCCAGGGCCCTGTTTCAAAGAGTTCGTCTTTTTCAGGGCTGAGGTAAAGCTTTGCGTGAAATAGTTCTGTGTTGAATGGGTCTGACATGATATTTTATAGCCGAGGGAAGAAGGAAGAAGGAAGAAGGAAGAAGGAGTTACCTGTTGCCTTGAAGGAAGAAGAAAGAGGGACTCATAGTAAAGCTTTGTACGATCTAAAATGTCTTTAGCCATTTTGACGGTTGCTATATATGAGATATTTTGAATAGACTTTTTTAGTGTAGATCGCAAGGGCGATCGCCAACAAAAAACCGCCCTATTATAAGCGGCTAAACTCTTGTAAATTAAGGACTGAAGTCCTTACTACGAACCTCTTAAGTTTGTAGTGAGGACTTCAGTCCTCAAACTATTTTGGTAAATTAAGGACTGAAGTCCTTACTACGAACCTCTTAAGTTTGTAGTGAGGACTTCAGTCCTCAAAATATTCTGGTACTAAGCAGCAGCTAGATTAGCAGCCACGAAATCCCAATTAACCAGGTTGTCCAAGAAATTAGCAATATAATCGGGACGGCGGTTTTGGAAGTCCAGATAATAAGCGTGTTCCCACACATCCAAAGTTAGTAAGGGGGTTTGTCCGTGAACGACCGGGTTTTCAGCGTTAGGAGTTTTGGTCACTTTCAAAGTGCCGTTATCCAAAACCAGCCAAGCCCAGCCGCTGCCGAATTGAGTAGCCGCAGCATTCTTAAATTCTTCTTTGAATTTGTCGAAGCTGCCGAAATCAGCGTTGATTTTATCAGCTAAAGCGCCAGTCGGAGTGCCGCCGCCACCCGGTTTTAAGGAATTCCAAAAAAAAGTGTGATTCCAAACTTGAGCGGCATTGTTGAAGATGCCTGCTTTTGCCGGATCTTTGAAGGATTCCTTGACTACTTCTTCGAGAGATTTATTGGCGAGTTCGGTGCCTTCAACCAATTTATTGAGATTGGTCACGTAAGCAGCATGGTGCTTGTCGTGGTGGAACGAAAACGTATTGGCCGACATATGACCTGACTCTAGGGCGTCAGCGGCGAAGGGTAAAGGTGGAAGTTCAAATGCCATTGCGTTCAATCCTCTCTTGATTGTTTGTGATTGTCGGGTTGACTTTCCGGCTTTTGTTTTGATATGAGCCTAGAGTCGCCAGCTTGATTTTACCAAGCTAGGGAAATTAATTTTTTACGATCTTATAGCAAATCGGTCTGTTCAGCTTTCTTTTTTTTAGCGACGCTACTACAACCCCCACCGGGAACGACAGGTGTTTGCTATTGCAAAAAGTGTTGGAATACTAAATGCAATAATCGATCGGAAAGAATTAACAATTATCGATTACAATACGGGGGTTGTCGCAGCAGTACGCGCGGCGGAGCTATCCCGTAGGGAATCGCCCGTTTCTTCCAGCCAGACATTCGGCAGTTGACTGGGACGGCTGGGCAATTGCATCATACCCATTTGGGTCAGCCGGACGACATTGCCCAAAGTTTCCACCAAAGCTGGCTCGAAGCGACTGCCACTCATTTCCCGGCACTGTTCCCAAGCTACGGTTAAACTCATAGCAGGTCGATCGCCCCGAGGTTGAGTTAACTCTTGAAAATAAGCCACCAAGCCTAAAATCCGGGATGCTATCGGTATCTCCTCGCCCCGCAAACCCTCCGGCCTGCCGCTGCCGTCCCAGTGTTCGAGTTTGTGCTTAACAATTTCGGCAACTGGTGATAACTCCGGCATTGCTTGCAGGAGTTGGGAACCGATCGAACTGCGATCGCGCCAAAATGATAGAGTTGCTGAATCGAAGCGATCGGGAGTGCGATCGAACACTTCAGTCGGGGCGGAAACCAAACCGACGCGGAACAGCAATCCCGCCAGTCGCAGCCTGCGCAACTGCAAAGCTGGCAAATCCAGCAATTGTCCCAAAGTTTCCGACAAAGCCGCCACTTGCAAAGATGCTGTGGGATTTGCCTGATCTCGTTCGTCCACCCGCTGGGCCATTCGCAAAAAAGCTTGCAATTTGTTGGCGTTCAAATTGCGGCTGACGCGCAAAGCTTGACCTTCCAATTCCCACAATTCGCGTGTCTGGCGGTTGATTGCTACCAGTTGCTGCTGGGAACTTTGCAAATAACTGACGATGCGCGATACTACGCCGCTGGTATCGGCTAGAGGCGGGCCGACAGTAGCGAGAATTTCTTGGTAAATTTTCAGTAAATTGTCTGCTAAAGCAGCATTGTAATGCCGAGTTTGAGAAATAAAAATTTCTGCTGCAGCCGATACCAAGGACTGGTCAAAAGACCACAAACCGTAAAATTTTCTCTCTGTATCTACTTCTGGTTTGCCTTCTGGTAAATATTCCTCTGCGGAAAGTTCGCGACACAGCACCATTGCTTTGTAAGTTGGGGCAAGAATAATCAAATTCCACTCTTCAACTATAGCATCGTTAGGGTCGAGATCGATTAAAGATACATTATCTAATTGGCCGGTTTTGTGAGTTGCAAAACCGCTGTCAGCGACTGCACCGATAACAACATGGCGGGAAGAATTAGCAATATCTAAGTAGCGTTCTGCCTCTTGTAAATACCATTTACCCTGTTGAAATGTTACCAAAACTAGGGGTTTGACTTCGGGGTTGCCCGCGCTAGTTTGCAAGATGTGGTCTTCGAGGGCGTGACACAGGGCTACTAAAGTATTTTTAAAGTAAACTCCGTAACTGGAAGGCAGTTGACCGTCGGGAAGCGTAGCTTTTAGTCTGGCGAGAGTTGATTCGGGATTCATTGCAATTGAGAGTTGATAGTTGAGAGTTGA
>JBOFTL010000192.1:0-4325 GCA_051652045.1 Microcoleus sp.
GCCGGCGCTGAAGCGCAACTACGAACCTAAATAGCTCAACCAAAATCGATCGACTCTGCGGCCAATTTTAACGCTTCTTCCCGAGTTGAAATTCTCCCCTCTACCCGCGCTAATTGAATCTCTAATAACAATTGCCCGATGCGCGGACTTCTCGGCAGGTTCAAATGTTCCATTAACTCATTGCCACTTATTAACTGTGTGGGATGCGCAACAATATCATCACTGTCGAGATAGCGTTTAATTAACGGTGCAATCTCCTCAACTGCAACTCCCGCCGCTACTGCCAAAACTGCTAAAGCCGGAAATACTGTTCCCACATCTCGAAACAAAAAATACTGTTCTCGCAAAGGCATTTCACCAATCGGTTTTGCTTGCAATTTAGGCAAGTATTTTATAAGTTCGATCGCCCCTTTAATCTCGGCATTGCTGTATTTCAATTCCATCAACTCAGCTTCAGCAATCGCCGGATCGGAATTTGCCAAAACAGCCAACTTCCCAACTGCCAACAAAGGCGTTTTAATTGTATCTCGAATTTGACGCTGCAATTCCTTAGCTAATTCTGGATAAATTTCTGCTAAACTTGCAGCAGCATCATCAATCTTTGTCAAAATATCGAATCGATCGCCCGCAGTTTTAAACCAAATAGAAAATAAACCATCTTCCCAAGCGCGACAAATCCAAGGAACGCCCTTATTATTACCCAACAAATAACCTAATTCCGCCCGCACCCGTTCCGCCGCCACCCGACTCAACAACGGCGCTAATTCCTTAATCGCAGATAAAGTTTCCGGTTCGATCGCGAACTCCAACTGCGCGGCTTGGCGGTATGCTCTTAATAACCTCAGCGGATCGTCCTCCAAATTCGATCGCGAAACCATCCGCAGCAAGCGCATCCGCAAATCGGTTTGACCGTCCAAAGGATCGATGATTTCTCCAGTAAAAGGATCGCACGCGATCGCGTTAATCCGAAAATCCCGGCGCTGCAAATCTGCCTCCAGACTCCCCCCCTCCGCCTGCGCGAAATCCACCGTACCGCCGGCAAATACCACCCGCGCGATTTGCCGTTCTGCATCAAGCAACACAAAACCAGATCGAGTGCGATCGGCAATTTTTCGAGCAGTTTTCACTGCCCGTGCTAGCATAACAAAATCAAGATCGAAATAGTCCGATCGGCGTCCTAGCAGTGCATCCCGCACCGCACCGCCCACCAAATAAGCAGGCGGTGCCAGCAGTTCCAAAGCAAACGGCCAACAATCGGGAGATAATGTAGAGGGCAAATTCACTGACATTGCAACAAAAATCTACAAACATACCAACAAGAAAACTCTTGCTACGCTAGATTAACAGAAAGCTCGAATTTCACCAATTTTTTTGAAATGCACAGAGGATATCGAAAATGTGTATTTGTATTAACTGCCACTACGTCGATCGCTGCGTGACCTACAATGCAGTAGAAACTCAGCACGAACAGCTTCACCTTACTGAAAATCCCGATTTCGACCCTGTAGAGCCGACAATTAACGTTAACATCCGCCCCCGTCAAGATGAAATAGAAATGGAATGGGATGTAGTCGGCTGTCTGAGTTTCAAACAAGAAACCGGTAAATGGGCAAAATTGCGGCCCGGTGAGCTCGTTCCAACTTAAAGAAGGCAGAAGGAAGAAGGAAGAAGGAAGAAGGAAGAGGGAAGAGGGAAGAGGGAAGTTGACAGTTGACAGTTGACAGTTGACAGTCGATTCATTACCAATTACTAATTTTACTAATTATTAATCGAACAACTATCAACTGCCAATTTCCAATGCCCAATTCTCAATTCCCCAATTCCCAATTCCCCAATGCCCAATGCCCAATGCCCAATGCCCAATTCCCAATGCCCAATTCCCAATGCCCAATGCCCAATTCCCCAATCTAAAATCTAAAATCTAAAATCTAAAATCAAATGTCTTATTGTTTTCACCCAACTTGTCAGAATCCGCAAAACCCCGGTGATGCAGAATTTTGTCAAAGTTGCGGCTCAAAATTGCTGTTAACTAACGAAGAAACGCCATCAGAATCTCGCTACCGCATCGTCAGGCCGATCGGACAAGGTGGCTTTGGCAGAACTTTTCTAGCAGTTGATGAAACCAAACCCTCGATTTTTTCCCAGTGCGTCATCAAACAATCTTTTTCGCAAAACACCTCAGCCGAAAAAGCAGCACAACTATTTCACCAAGAAGCAGCCCAGTTAGAAACCTTGGGCAAACATCCCCAAATTCCTGAATTATTAGCGCATTTTGAACGAGATGGCAGGCAATATTTAGTCCAAGAATTTATCGACGGCAAAAACCTCGCCCAAGAATTAGAACAAAAAGGCTCATTCACCGAAACTCAACTGCGACAACTCCTCAACGATTTATTGCCAGTCCTTCACTTCGTCCACAAATCAAAAGTAATTCACCGCGACATCAAACCTGAAAATATCATTCGCCGCCGACTATCTCCCGCACCTTTACCCGCATTAGAAAATTCTTTACAACCCCCTGCTTTCCAAAAAGATATCGTTTTAGTAGATTTTGGAGCGTCGAAAAAAGTAACAGTATCTGGCTTGCCGCAAACAGGTACAATTATCGGCAGTGCTGCTTATACATCCCCGGAACAACTGATGGGAAAAGCAGTTTTTGCCAGCGATATTTACAGTTTGGGCGTCACCGGCATTCACTTGCTGACTCACATTCCTCCCTTCGATTTGTTTGACAGTACGGAGAATTCTTGGGCGTGGCGAAACTATTTAAAAACTGCAGTTAGTGATGATTTCGGTCGCATCCTCGATACCATGCTCCACAGTGCCACCAATCGGCGCTACAGTTCAGCATCAGCCGTCCTCCGGCAGCTAAACCCCAAGCCGGTATATTTAGAGGCAAAACCCGTTTTAAATGCGCCGGAAACGCCCGCAGAACGGGTTCTCGCACTGCCACCGGCACCGCCGCTTTTCAGTCGGGAAGAACGAGCCGAAATTCAGCAAGCTTTGCAAGATGCGATCGCCCCTTTTAACGTAACAATCCAAGTCAATCAAGCCAAACAACAACTCAATATTGTCATCAACAGAACTGCTGACAATCCAGTTTACTACCCGCATTTATCTCAAATAATTTCTACCAGACTTACCGATTTGCAGTTAAACAAAGTTGCTGCGATTAAATTGTTAGGCAGAGTTAACAATTCTCGCGTACCTGAATGGAAGCAAGTATTGCAAATCGATCCGAAGATTCAGTTAAGAAATAAACTGGTGCGCCTGCAACACAACAAGTTAGTCAAGCAAATCGTGCCCGTAACTACTCAAGATTTTTGGCTGCCCAAGTTACGAACTCAAAACTTTTGGATAGATGCGCTGATGTTTGCCATAGTTTGGTTTATTTTTGGCTCTCAAATAGTCATTTTTAATTCTTGGTGCGCCTTAATAGTTGCATCGGGTTTTATGGCTGTCAAGCATCACGTTTCCCGAAACAAAGAATTTGCCAATAACAATTTATTTGCCAGTTTGGTAGTGCTGTTTTTTCTATCGGGTGGTATGGGGAATTCCCGAATTTTAAATACTGGTATATTTGGCCTACTTTTGGGCTGCTTGGTGGTAGCAATGCCACTGTTTTTTGTTAAGGAAAATTATCAGTAATTTAATGGGTAATTGGTAATTGGTAATTGGTAATGGGTAATGGGTAATTGGTAATTGGTAAGATCGTGTCCCGTGAATTAACCATGATTCCTGTAGGGACGGATTCGCCAACCATTTGCGATATAGATTGACAAGCTCAAAAACCCCTCCAGCCTTGAATTGCAGTCGATCGATCGGACACGATATAAGCAGATTGCACCCTTGATGATACAGGATCGTCTATCAAATAATTCTCGCAAGGACACGGCAATACCGTGTCCCTAAGATTTTTTTTGTACCTCACTTATATGGAAACTGCTGTAAGATATCTCATGAAGGAAAGTTTAGATGCAGCAACATCAGTGAAAAAATACGGGTTGGCATTGCATACTGGGAGCCCAGAGTTGGGCTTAGCAATTAGTAATTTTGCCGGAGATTCCCGCTGCCAAACTTGGAATTTGGGGCGCGATTTAGCAACGGATTTGCACCAATGTTTGGTAGAGTTTATCCAGCCTCAAACTTGGGCGGATTTAGACTTTATTGCAGTGGCAAAGGGGCCCGGAGGTTTTACCGGTACTCGCATGGGTTTAGTGACAGCTAGAACTTTAGCACAACAGTTGGAGATTCCGGTGTTTGCAATTTCAACTTTGGCGGCGGTTGCTTGGGCTGCACCCCCCCAACCCCCCCTTACTAAGGGG
>JBOFTL010000193.1:0-8719 GCA_051652045.1 Microcoleus sp.
AAGAGTCCAAACAAAAATTACAGAAAGCAGCAATGGCAAAGACAAGAGCGATCGAACCAGACACAACAGCAGGTGACAAGTGCCGGCAAATCTTGCAAGGAGCGATGGAAGAATTTTTGACCAACGGCTACACAGGGACGAGCATGGATAAAGTGGCGAAGCGGGGGGGAGTTTCCAAAGCCACGGTGTACAGTTATTTTGCAGATAAAGAAGGATTGTTCGCGGCCTTGGTGCAGCGGCTGGCGTGCGAACAAGTTTATTTTACAGTAGTAGATGAAGAGCCGGAAGTAGCGCTGCGATTAGTTGCTAGCGCGATATTGGATAAGACAACCGAAAACCCAGAATTTTTGACTTTTGTGAGGTTAGTAATTGCGGAGTCGGGGCGTTTTCCGCAGTTAGCGCAGGCTTTTGTGAAAAATTTAACTAAACCGGGAATCGAGAGACTCACGGAGTATTTAGCATCGCGCGAGGAGTTAAAATTGCCCGATCCGGAGGCGACGGCGCGAATTTTTATCGGTTCGCTGGTATATTTCCAGTTAATGGGGGAAATGATGCACGGTAAAGATATTATTCCGATGGAGCGCGATCGATTGGTAGACGATCTGCTACGCTTAGTTTTATCTTCTCGATCGAATTAGTATTTGTAGGTTGGGTTGAAGAATGAACCCTCCACTTCACTTCGCCCAACTTAATTGTTCTTCCAAACCATTATAAAGTCCTTGACATTGCTTACTGTTTGGGTAGGTATTAAGCGTAGTCGTATCCGTCTTTTCGATGAATGGATCTTAAGTAGTCCAATTTGATAGACCTCCGTTTTTTGTCAATAACCAACTCTCCGTAACCATGTGACATTGGGCAGACTCGTGCGGTAAAAGTACCTTTGTACTTACCTTTTGGAACATTGTATTGCGATTTCTCCGTCCCCTACGCACTGCTCTACGATGTTCCAGAGCGTTTTTGATTTGTTGACCTCTATGTTGCAATTCCATCCCCCAAATGACATTCCCTTGGTTGGTTACTAGCGCAATACCAGTAAACTTTGAGCCTGGGTCAATTTTGAGTGTGAGCGGATAAACGTTAGGATTGTCAACAACTCGTTTGAGTATTAAAGTGAACGGATATCGCCGAAATACCGCTGCGGTACCTGCATCCAACAACTTTCTAGCTTGTTTTGGATGCACTGGATTTAGCGGTGTTTTGTTGCTGTCAATTAGAAAGACGTAGTTTGACATATTCTGTCAGCCTGATTGCTCAGTAATGTTTGCCTCGACAATGATTTAAGAGCTTGTGAGTGACTGCCACACGCGGATTTATCAACCGTTAATCCGTGCCTTAATGACAATCGACAGAGCAACAAACTGGCGTTCATTCGTTGGTGTCATGACTCAAAAATCGTAGCTACCGAAATAGCTGAGTCTGCACGCTCGGTAGAATTGTCAGTAAATGTCCAACTCTGGATAGGTTTTACCAAGCGGAACTTGCGACCACATGAGTTAATCTGTTAAGACTGGTAAGATTTAGATGCTCTCTGAGAAATAACATAATATGGTTGCTACACCCGTCAAGATTAAGCACGAAGTCAAAGACTTATCCCTCGCGCCCTTGGGAAAACAGCGCATCGAGTGGGCAGGCCGGGAAATGCCCGTATTGAAGCAAATTCAAGAACGTTTCGCTAAAGAAAAACCTTTTACCGGCATCCGTTTAGCAGCTTGCTGCCACGTCACCACAGAAACCGCCCACTTAGCCATCGCCCTCAAACTCGGCGGCGCAGATGCGGTACTCATCGCCAGCAACCCCCTGAGCACTCAAGATGACGTAGCGGCTAGCCTAGTATCAGATTACGGCATTTCTGTCTACGCCCTGAAAGGAGAAGACGCGGCTACCTACGAACGCCACGTTTACACGGCCCTCGACCACCGTCCCAATATTATCATCGACGACGGCAGCGACGTGGTAGCGGCCTTGATCCAACACCGCCCCAACCAACTTTCGGACTTGATCGGCACTACCGAAGAAACCACAACGGGCATCGTCCGCTTGCGGGCCATGCTGAAAGACGGCGTGCTGACTTTCCCAGCAATGAACGTCAACGACGCCGATACCAAGCACTTCTTTGACAACCGCTACGGCACCGGTCAATCTACTTTAGACGGCATTATCCGCGCTACCAACATCCTACTGGCGGGTAAAAATATTGTAGTTGCAGGCTACGGCTGGTGCGGCAAAGGCACGGCACTGCGGGCTCGCGGCATGGGCGCTAATGTAATTGTTACCGAAATCGATCCGATCCGGGCGATCGAAGCTGTGATGGACGGTTTCCGCGTGATGCCGATGGACGAAGCAGCCAGCATCGGAGACATCTTTATTACCGTTACCGGCAACAAACACGTAATTCGCACCGAACATTTTGATGCGATGAAAGATGGGGCAATTGTTTGCAATTCCGGTCACTTCGACATCGAAATCGACCTTAAATCCCTCGGTGCAAAAAGCGGTGAAGTAAACACAGTCCGGCCTTTCACTCAAGAGTACCACCTCAAAAATGGCAAATCGATTATTGTGTTAGGCGAAGGTCGTTTGATCAACTTAGCAGCAGCCGAAGGACATCCCAGTGCCGTAATGGATATGAGCTTTGCCAACCAAGCTTTAGCCTGCGAATATCTGGTAACTAACAAAGGCAAATTAGAGCCTGGTATTCATTCAATCCCTGTGGAAGTCGATAAAGAAATTGCACGGTTGAAGTTGCAAGCAATGGGCATTCAAATTGACTCTTTGACTGCCGAGCAAATTGAGTACATGAACTCTTGGACTTCGGGTACTTAAGCAGAGTTTTTAGCGATTGGGGTCAAATCGATCGAACGCTAGTCCGGCAGGGCTAGTCCGGCAGGGGTTTAAACCCCTGCCTCATAGCTAAAGTCCTCTAAAGAGGACTGTCGTTTTCCTTAATTCTTCTTCCTTCTTCCTTCTTCCTTCTTCCTTCTTCCTTCTTCTTAACAAATTAATGAATCAAAATGGTTGAATGGATAACTAATACAATGGAATCAATGGGCTACCTGGGAATTGGCCTGTTGATGTTTTTAGAAAACCTGTTTCCGCCCATCCCTTCAGAATTAATCATGCCGCTAGCAGGATTCACCGTATCTAAGGGCGATCTGCAGATGGTACCAGCGATCGCAGCAGGAGTCATCGGTACGATTTTAGGTGCATTTCCTTGGTATTATGCAGGTAAATTATTAAGCGAAGAACGCTTGAGAAGTCTCGCCGACAAGTACGGCAAATGGTTAACCATATCCGGTGCCGATATCGACAAAGCAAATAGATGGTTTAACACACACGGCGGCAAAGCCGTATTTTTGTGTCGCCTCGTACCTGGAGTTCGCACTCTGATTTCGCTACCGGCGGGCATCAATAATATGCCCTTAATTCCGTTTGTAATTTACTCAACAATCGGTACTACCTTGTGGGTAAGTTTCCTCACTGTTGCCGGATACAAACTCGGGGCAAATTACGAACTTGTAGATGAATATCTCGGCCCGGTTTCTAAAATAGTCTTGGTAATTATCGTCATTTGGTGCATTTTGTGGGTGGTAAGGAAGAATATGCGCAAAGAATAAGTTGATAGTTGATAGTTGATAGTTGATGGTTTATACAGCAGTTTTCATGTAGGTGAGGTACAAAAAGATCGCAGGTAGGGACACGGCAGTGCCGTGTCCTTGGGGGGATTATCCGATAAGTGAGTGTACTTCATTCTGGGTGCAATCTGTTATAATTGATACTTTATTGAAAATTGCGGGAAATAAATTCTCAAAAATTTCGACAATTGTTTGAGATTGGGTGAGATTTAGACAAACAATCGTGGGAAAATAGGAAAAATTGCTATCCGCACTCCCAAAATATGTACGAAAAAATTACACCGCCGACAACTGGTTCTAAAATTACTTTCAAAAACGGTTCGCCGATCGTCCCTGATGACCCCATCGTACCCTTCATTCGCGGTGACGGCACCGGTGTTGACTTGTGGCCTGCATCCCAAAAAGTCTTTGATGCTGCGGTAGAAACAGCTTACGGCGGCAAGCGGAAAATCAACTGGTTTAAAATTTATGCAGGCGATGAAGCTTGCGATCTCTACGGTACTTACCAATATTTGCCCCAGGATTCTCTAGACGCTATTAAAGAATACGGTGTTGCTATCAAAGGGCCGCTGACAACGCCGGTAGGCGGCGGAATTCGATCGCTCAATGTAGCTTTACGCCAAATCTTTGACCTTTACGCCTGCGTGCGGCCTTGCAAATATTATGCAGGAACACCTTCACCGCACAAAACACCTGAATTGCTAGATGTAATTATTTACCGGGAAAACACAGAAGATATTTACCTGGGAATTGAATGGAAACAAGGCAGCGAAATTGGCGCTCAACTGATTGAATACCTGAATAAAGAATTAATTCCCGCGACACCCGAACACGGCAAAAAACAAATTCCCCTTGATTCAGGAATCGGGATTAAACCGATTAGTAAAAAAGGTTCTCAGCGTTTGGTGCGGCGGGCGATCGTCAATGCTTTGAGGTTGCCGAAAGATAAGCAGCAAGTAACTTTGGTGCATAAAGGCAACATCATGAAATACACTGAAGGAGCTTTTCGAGATTGGGGTTATGAAGTAGCAACTACCGAATTTCGGAGTCAGTGCGTTACAGAAAGAGAGTCTTGGATTCTCGGTAACAAAGAACAGAATCCCGATATTAGTTTGGAAGACAACGCCCGTCAAATAGAACCGGGATTCGATGCTTTGACACCAGAAAAACAAACTAAAATTCGCCAAGAAGTTGCCGATGTTCTCTATGATATTTGGGACAGTCACGGTAACGGTCAGTGGAAAGACAAAATTATGGTGAACGATCGAATTGCTGACAGCATTTTCCAGCAAATTCAAACCCGACCTGCCGAGTATTCGATTTTGGCGACGATGAATTTAAACGGGGATTATTTATCCGATGCTGCTGCTGCGATCGTCGGCGGATTGGGTATGGGACCGGGGGCGAATATTGGCGATGAATGCGCGATTTTTGAGGCTACTCACGGTACTGCACCGAAACACGCTGGCTTGGATAAAGTCAACCCCGGTTCTGTGATTTTGTCGGGGGTGATGATGTTAGAATATATGGGCTGGCAGGAAGCTGCAGATTTAATTAAAAAGGGTTTGGGTGCGGCTATTTCTAACGGTGAAGTTACCTACGATTTGGCAAGGTTAATGGAACCGCCGGTGCCGGAACTTAAATGTTCTGAATTTGCGGATGCGATTATCAAGCACTTTGCTGGTTAGGTTTGAAAGATTTTTGCACTGCTTGTCAGGAAAGATGCTCGAAAAACTCGGTTTCTCGCCCTCTCCAAAAGTTAAGAAACCGGGTTTTTTTGTTAAAGTATAGATGTGTAATACTACTTAACCAAAGTCGATTTGTCCTTCTATCCTTGGTTCGATCGATGGGTAGCCTTGGAACATTATCGAGGGTTCAAACTGCCCGCAAAATGCGATCGATTGAAAGAATGGTTGGAGATCGTGCAGCAACATCTTGCGGTTCGATCGACTGCTCAACCTCCCGAATTTTATATTCAGGATTACGATCGGTATGCTAGTAACAAAGCTTCCGGCGCAACGGCTGAGGAAATGCGACGTTACTAAAGCTGGACTTACGCACAAACTCTATATGTAGGGTGCGCACTGCGCACCTTACCGCTGATAAAATCTCACACATTTACTATTTTTCCATCTTCCATTGATGACCGAGGTTTTCCAGGCTGCAAAAAATGACCGAATCGATCGTATAAAGCAGGCAAAACTAACAGCGTGAGTGCTGTGGAAGTAAACAATCCTCCTAAAACTACTATAGCAAGCGGTTGCAGAAGTTCTTTGCCCGCACCGCCTTCTAATACTAAAGGTGCTAAACCTAAAGCTGATGTTAAAGCGGTCATCAAAATGGCATTAAGCCTTTCCATCGAGCCTTTGATAATTGCTTCCTTAACAGGCATTCCGGCAGCAAATTTAGTGTTGTAATTGTCTACTAATAATAAACCGTTGCGGGTGGCAACGCCAAATAAAGTGACGAAGCCAACTAAGGAAGCTACAGAAATGATGCCACCGGTTAAAGCTACTGAAATTACACCTCCTACTAAGCCGATCGGCAAGTTAACCATAATCGTAGCAGTTGAAGCGATCGACTTGACGGAAATATACATTAATATTGAAATCGCAATAAAGGCGATCGCGCTAAATATGATAATATTTTGCGACGCTCTTTCCTCGGCTTCAAATTGACCGCCGTATTGGATGAAATAACCGGCTGGCAATTGTATTTCTTTTTTTACTTTAGCTTGAATTTCACTGACGATCGATCGTAAATCTCTACCCTTAACATTTGCTGCTGCTACAATCAACCGGGAAACGTTCTCGCGATTAATTGTATTCGGACCAGTACCGTATTTAACCGTCGCAACTTGGGCGAGAGGAATTTTACCCCCCCTTTCATCCCCCCCTTGGTAAAGGGGGGAAAGAGGGGGGGTATCTATTAACAAGTTTTGAATGGTTTCTAAGTTATTTCTCGCTTCAGGTTGCAACCACACAACTAAATCGAAAGTTTGCTGCACTTCTAAAATTTGAGATACGACTTTACCGTTCAATGCTGTTTCAATTATATCGGAAATTTCCCCAACTTTCAAACCGTATCTTCCTGCTGCTTGGCGGTTGAATTTAATTTGAATTTGTTGCACCGGAACTTGCATTTCAAGTTGCAAATCGACAATACCTGTAACTGTTTTCATTTGCGCTTCAACTTGGGAACCGATCGCCCGCAACTTCTCTAAATCTGGACCGAATATTTTGACAGCAATTTGACTCCTAACACCGGATAAAACCTCGTCCATTCTGTGAGAAATAAAACCGCCGACATTGGGGGCAACTCCCGGTAATTTTCCAAATTCCTGCCGCAATGCTGCTAAACTTTGCTGCCGATTTTTCATTCCCTCCTCGCTCAAACCGATATCGATGTGAGCGGAATTAACGCCCGCAGCATCAGCATCGCCCGGAGCTCTGCCCGATCGCACTTGCACGTATTCAAATCTGGAATCGTTTTTCAGGGCATCTTCGATCGCAAAAGCCGCGCTATTTGTGGTTTCCAAAGATACCCCCGGATAAAGTAGAATTGTATTTACTAAAGTTTGCTCTTGAAACTCGGGCAAAAACACCCGTCCGAAAGATGGCAAAATAATTAATGCTGCTACCATGCTAGCAGCAGCTACAGCTAAAACGATCGCCGAATAACGCATTGACAGGCGGATGCAATAATGATAAATATGCTTGCAAAATCTCGGCAGCCAAGGTTCTTTTGCACTCATGTTTTTGTGAGGCAATAAAATCGCGCACAGGGCGGGAGATATTAACAGCGATTCGAGGCTGGAAATTACCACAACTACTAAATAAGTAATCCCCATCGGCGTAAAAATTCGCCCTTCTACACCGGGTAAAGTAAAAATAGGCGAAAACACCACAATCCCGATTACCGTCGCTCCAATTAACGAATCTCGCACTTCCTGACTGCCATCAAAAATCACGTCCATCACCGGGCGCGGATGCAGAGAAGAAGTATTTTCTCTCAAATTGCGATAGGTATTTTCAGCATAAACAATAGCATCGTCGATCGCAGTTCCGATCGCCACTGACAAGCCGCCTAAAGTCATCGTATTCAATCCCAATCCCAGCCAATACATCGCCAGCAAACCGAACAGCCAAGTGAGGAAGAAGTCGAGCAAAACTACAGTCAGCGTCCGCCAATTCATCAAAAATGGGATGAGAATAATAGTGACGATGATGCTGCCTTCAATTAAGGCCGATCGCACATTTTCCACCGAAGATTTGATATACTCTTCCTGCCGGAAAGTAACGGTAACTTTAATATCTTTCGGCAAAGATTCCCGAACTTCAGCCATTGCCGCTTCTACCGCTTTCGTTACCGTCGGCGTATCGGCAACCGGCTGCCTGTTTACCATCACAATTACAGCTTGTTTGCCGTTAAAACTGCCATCGCCCCGTTTGAGTGCAGCACCGATTTTAACATCAGCTACGTCACCAATTCTCACGGGCGTTCCCTGGCGAGATGCGATCGCGGATTGCTGCAAATCTGCCAAAGATTCAACCCGCCCCACGCCTCTGATTAAGGTTTCCTTATCCGGCGTAATTAAATAACCTCCAGGTGCGTTGACATTTGCCGCCTCTGCTGCTTCCACAACTTGCTGCAATGAAACATTAAAAGCTTGCAATTTTGCCGGATTGACTAATACTTGATACTGCCTTTCTTCCCCGCCGTAAACAACTACTTGAGCGACACCGGGAACTGCCAGCAGGCGATTTGTTACTTGCCAGTCGATCGAGCGGCGAACTTCCATCAGCGGCGTAGTTTCTGATGTAAAAGCATAGGTAATTACAGTGCCGACAGGCGAAGTTGTCGGCGAAATTTGCGGCGTTTCTACGCCTGTCGGTAACTTACTTTGAGCTTGCTGCAATCTTTCGGTAATTAACTGTCTGGCCTGATAAATTTCTGTTCCCCAATCGAAGATAACTTTAACTACAGAAAGGCCGACAGCAGAGGACGATCGCATTGCTGTTACTCCGGGAGTACCGTTAATCGCACTTTCGATCGGCAGTGTTACTAAAGACTCGATTTCTTCTGGT
>JBOFTL010000194.1:0-2609 GCA_051652045.1 Microcoleus sp.
ATCGTGTACGCTGCTGGCTTTTGCGGGCGGCGATCGGTTGGCTCGATCGAGTTGCCAATCTAGTTTGATTTTACCGCAGCACGAAACCGAGTAATGCAGCAGTTATTTTGCAAGTAAAGCTTGCAGTTAACAGATTGCCAACTGCTATTTATCCGCTGCCAGCTAACAACTACTATTTAGCAGCGCTCGACTGTCAGTTGCCAACTACTACTTACCGAAAATTGACTGCCAACAAGCAGTTTTTCGAGAAAAATTTCACAGTTTTGATTGAATCCATTCAACCAGTAAAAAAGGAGAGTTCATATGGCGAGAAGAACGGGAGCGGTCGCAGAAAAACCGGAAACCACCCAACAGCAACCCTCAGAAACGGACAAGCAAGTTACTGCCGCTGCGGTCGCGGAAAATTCGGGCGTGTATTTAGTAGATTTGATGTCCAAAGCCAATCAGAAAGCGCTGTTTGGAGAGAAAGGCGACCGCCCCAACGACGTAGCACTAGCGGCGGTAGTAAACGATGCAAAAGGAGTGCATAAAGCCGCTACAGAGGCCGGGTACGAAGTCAAAGGTTCGATCGATACGATAGGTCGGGTGGCGATGAAATCCCTGGGCGTCAGCGCCGAACCGGGCACCGCACCTGCTGTTTTTAAAAGCCAGCACGGCGAGAATGCCAGCAGGTTGGATTCGGCGCTTTCGATGGTGAAAGAAAACCCGACACCGGCGACGACAACCGACATTCATTTAAAGGTCAAACAGTCGGCTCCAGCGGCCTACGAAGCGGTATGCCCGCCAGCAATCAAACAGCAGCATTACGAAACAGATTCGATCCGGAAAATCAACAAAGAAATTCAAGAACAATCTTGGAAATCTTCAGTCGAAGGCGCTTACGCTTTAGGCTCGATCCAACCGATTCAAGACTCGCACCTCTCTGAAGCTGCTGCGAGATTTGCCAGGATAAAAGAAGAAGTTCAACCGAAAGTCGATGCCATTCCGTTAAACAGTTTTGTAGAGTGGGCGGCCGGCGCTCAAAAGCTGCACCGCAGCACGGAATATCGGGAACGGATCGTCAATGCCGGCCGGATGAAAGTAACGGGTGACGTACTCGATACCAAGACTTTATCGGAGTCTTTGAAACAGTACGAAGCCGGCATCCAACAGGCAGATGACGGTAAAGTTCATTTAAAAAACGAGCGCCAAGAAGGTCGCCCGACGGTTGCAGCAGTTCGAGAATACAAGGAAGAAATGAAAGCCGCCCATTACGAAGCGATGCCCAAACAGTGGGATGTCATCCAACAGTATATGGACAAAGATCGGGAGTCGGCTGCCAAGCTCCAAGCACTGCCCGCTAAAAGCAAAAGTTCCGCTGAATTGGGGGGTTGAATTTAAGAGAATTTCGCGTCCAAAAGCCCGCAACGCGCATTCGATCGCGCGATCGGATCGAAACTCATTTCACAAGGCAAATCGCAATTTTTGTTTGAGTTTGCGTTTCACTTTTTGCCAGCAAGTTTCACCTGAAAAATTAGGAGTTATTATGGTTTTAGATGTAGTTTCAGCGAGGAATACTTTGAAAGAAATTAGGCAATGCTTGATGCCTCAAGACATTCCTGAAACGGCGGTTTACTGCGTTCGCGGCGTGCCGCATTATAAATTTTGTCCCGCCTTACCCGGTGATGGTGGGTTTTGGGTGGTAGCGGGAGAAGAACGAGATAATTTAATGCAGCAGTCGGAAATAAAAGCACTGTTAGAATTTGAAGAGGCCATGATTTTTGATGGCGAGTTGGTTTACGGAGTAAAAGTCGGTCGAGTAGTTGAAGATAAATATTTACTTCTGAGGCGAAACTTTTTGGAAGTGATTTGATATGTTCTGGGTTTTTGAAAAGCAGTTCGATCGAGGTCTTCCCGCAGCATTGAAAAAAAAAGGAAAGGCGCAATTGCTGCGCTTTTCCTTTTTGTTATTCCTTGACGGTAGTGCTGGCGATCGATTCAACTCAAAGAGTTGCGGTTAATTGAATTTGCTTTTAAAAACCGCATTCGGCAGACTTTGATGCGGAGGCCGCTCGGGCATCGCGCAAGCGTTTCTCCCACTTTTGAGCGAAAGTTTCGCCCAATTCCCACAATTCTTTCGCTTGTTGTTCGGCCGATCGAGCGTATTTCACAGCTTCGTCCAATAGAGCCTCTTGCTCCGGTGTCATTTGCGGTTGATTCATTGCAAACCTTCCAAAATATTTACAGACCTACTTAATGCCATCTTACACTCTAAAACTCTTCCCCAAAATTCTGATAACTCCTCACCAACCTCCTGAATAGCATCGATTGATACATTACTCCCAGATATGCTCGCAATTAAGTTTTCAATTCTGTTTCTCAAACTGCTCGCAAAAAATATGATGTTACCAAGGTTAGCAGATAAGCCAATCAGCGTCGCATTGTTGGGGAAACGATCTAGAAGTTGTCTTGCCAAGACAAGTCCTTCCGAAGCTTGTTGTTCGAGGAGATCTATTTCTGAAGTCAATTGTGCGACTAACTCAAGGATGGAAAGAGGAATAGACATTTTGACGCTAGCTAATAGAAGGTGGATTAAAAGCCGAGTTAAACTTACAAAAAATTCCCAAGCG
>JBOFTL010000195.1:0-4323 GCA_051652045.1 Microcoleus sp.
GGTTTAGTCATCAGATTTATAACTATTTTAGTATTGTTCGATGTGCTTCGCAAGTTGTATAGACTAAGGCGTTTTTTCAAACGCCAGATCCCCCCCAGCCCCCCTTAATAAGGGGGGAGCAAGAGTGCCAAAGTCCCTCTTAAAAGGGGGGATTTAGCAAGAGTATCAAAGTCCCCCTTGTTAAGGGGGATTTAGGGGGATCTAGACTTTTGAGGAGCAAGAATCTTCAAGTCCCCCTTTTTAATGGGGATTTAGGGGGATCTGGATCGATCGCCCTTGCTGAAATATTTATTATAATTTACCTCTTATGTTTTCTAAGTTTTTCTTATTTGTCGATCGCCCTTGCCGATTTTTACCTAAAACAATACTCTCAACTTGGTTATTTTTGACTATTTTTTATGATTGTGAGATCGAAAAGCGGCTACTAAGATAAATTCATTCAGCAAAAACGCGATCGAGAATTGCGAGGGAATTATGATGAATCTCCTCTTAAAAGGCAAAGTAGCAATTACCTCAATAATAGCAACATCCCTGCTGTCGGTTGTAAATCCTACATTAGCAGCTTCTCCTATTAGCTCAACTCCCAACCAATTAAATACTTTCACAATCCCCAAGCAGCAACCTGAAGTTTCAGTCAATAATGGATTTGTGCAAAATACCATTCCAGTATCTTTTTTGGACATTCCGATCGACTATATTATAAATGTCAGTGGAGGGCAATCCAAAAATACGGGCGATCGACAACTACTTGTTAAACAACGTTATCGTCCTCATGAAATGTTTATTGTTTCTATCCCAATTTGCACAATTCCGAAGGACACCGAAATTTCTAGTTTAAAAGCTCGGGGTAATAACGCGCGGCAATTGTCCCCGATCGATTTGTTGCAGGGAATCGATCGCGGCCATTAGAAAACAATAGTAAGTTGGTGACAATTAAAATCTTGCACCTGTGTCACCAACCGGGTTTCTGGCAGAGAATCTAGTGCCTGCAACTGTATATCTTTTAGGGGCAACTCTCCTGCAGTTGCCTCAATTCTTTTAAGTTGAGAAAGCTGAAACTAAGCTCGATCGAGATTTGAGGAGAGGTTGTAAAAGCGATGCCATTGATTAGCTAATTACGGCACTTTTTATGTAATAAATGAGGTAAATAGATCTCACAGGTAGGGACGCGGTACTGCCGTATCCTGGCGAGGATTATTCGATAGATGAGCCTACATCATAAACCTGCAATCTGCTGGAGCGTTCACAGTCAAGTTTTTCTAAGTTTCTATTATTTAGCAATCCATTACCATATTTTTTCCATTAAAAATAGCAGAGATTTGTGTGAGGTTATCCCATTTTTTATTATTGAAACATCTAAACTCCGCTACTAAGATGAAGTCGTAATCAATAAACCCCATGTATTTCCCGAGGAAATTATGATGAATATTGCTCCAAACCAAAAACTTGCAATTGTTTCAGTAATCGCAACTTCCCTGCTTGCTAGTGTAAGTCCTGCGTCAACAGCTTCTCAACCAACTTTGCTCATTGACTCAGTAATGCCGCAGCAATTAGTTGGCTTCACAATCCCCAACTTGCAACCTGCAGCTTCAGTTAACAATGGAGTGCTTCAAGTGGCTATTCCAGTAGCTTTCTTGGAAGGTCCGCTCAATTCTATTGTACGTGCTAATGGAGGACGATACAAAGATACTGACTATCAACAATTTGATGTTAGTGATATGCGCGTTTCCTTCACAGAAGGTGGTTTAGTTGTTAGTGGTAACTGGCGCTTTCAGGCCCGAGAGTATCTAGGCAAATTCCTGGGGAGAAAGAAATTTACTCCCTGGGTTTCAGTCAGCGGTTCATTCTCTCAACCTTTTAGTGTTAAAGTCAGCAACGGCAAACTCTTTGCAGAAGCGGGTAAAACCGATATTCGAGGTGCTAACAAGTGGTACGGCGACATTCTTGATGCTTTGATTTCCCGATTTCGCGTTAATGGAGTTGTTAACCAACGCATTAATCAGGAACTCCAAAGTTTTAATGGCATGAATGTTCAACAACTTCTTGTCAAAACGGGTAGCGATTCAGTTGCCAAAGCGTTGGGGATTAGCAGCGATGATGCTAACAAATTAATCGAGTCTCACGCAGGTAATATCGATGCCAACATCACTGGTGGTAGCTTGAGATTATCTGTACGAGTTCGCTAAAAAATGCAGCGTCAAAATGTGAGTTGCTGTTACTAAGTTTATCGATCGGGTGCTCTACCTTTTTATTGCAGCCCCAGACATTGTTGCCAAGTACCTGAAACAGATCCTGACCGAATTATTATAATTTCGCGATTGGAAACGCGATCGAACTTTAAGCGATCGCTCTCAATAGTAACATCAAAATCTCGCTCGGTATCCCGAAATATGCTACAATAATTATAAGCAGCAATATCGATACTTTTTAAAGTAAAAATGAGCAAGGTAAAAAGATTATGGCTGACAAGTTGTGGTGCGATCGCTTTGAGTTGGCTAACTGCAACCCAAATTCAAGAAATGCCGGGGGCGATCGCTCAAACACAGCTTCCTATAAAACTGCAACACGCGGAAGGAACTTATACTATTACGGTGCCGGAAACTAATACTACAAAATCTGCTTTTGGCGGTCAATTGCGCCTCTACGATCTGCATATTGCCAAGATGTTTGAGGTGACATATTCCGATTGTCAGGAGATACCGAGTGCTGGTTTTAGGATTTGGGATTACTACGCGGGAAATGGTAAAATTAGTATGGGTTCATTCAAAATAACCTGTCAGTTAGCGGGCGAGATTGCTAAAACTTACGGTTTGGGGAAAGCAGAACGAATTGCGATCGAATATTCTCAAGAAGAAGCCGGGCCGCCCATATCGAGAACTCGTGCTATCCCAACTTTAAATATTACTGGTAATAAGGTCGATCGATGGATGAATTTTGTGCAAAGATTTCGCCCTCAGTAGGGTAGTTTTCGATCGCGCAATTCTCAATCTCAGGCGCAATACAATATAAGCTAGTTATCAAACATCATAGGAATATAGAAATAACCTTTAGGAGGCTATCGCCATGACAAGTACATCCAACGAACAAGCAGCGATCGTCCGTACAGAAAGAGGACTGTCGATCGCGGGTACGCGCATCACTATCTACGACATCATGGACTATGTGACAGCTCAATATCCGCCTAAGTTTATCAGGGGATTGTTCGATCTTACAGAGTCACAAATTAATGTGGCTTTAGCTTACATCGAAGCAAATCGCGCTGATGTTGAAGCTGAGTATCAAATAGTGCTTAAGGAAGCTGAGGAACTGCGGCTGTATTATGAAGAAAAAAATCGCGATCTTATTGCCCGAATTGCCGTCCTACCACCAAAACCAGGAACCGAAACTGCTTGGGAAAAGCTGCGAGCGTCCAAAGCAAAACTTAAACCTCAGCCATGAATTTTCTGGGCGATCGTAAGTAGGAAGTTAAAGAAAGGGCGATCGCTGACTTCATCTAAACATTTGGGATATACTTGTAAGTAAATTACCACTGCGCAAAAATGAACTGGCAAGAATATATAAGCATTAACCCCAAGGTTTGTCACGGGAAACCTTGTATCAAAGAAACTAGAATTATGGTGTCAGTTATCCTGGATAACTTAGCTGAGGGACTGAAACCAGAAGAGATTGTCGCGGAATATCCACCGCTTAAATTAGAAGATGTAAGGGCTGCGATCGCCTATGCAGCGGCACTGACGAGAGAAGAGGAATTGCTGCCACTTCGATGAGTACAATGCAGATTAAATTAGACGAAAATATGAGCCTCGCACACGCTGAGTTGTTGCGACAAGAGGGTTACGATTGCGATCGCGTTACAGATGAAGGGCTATCTGGTGCTGATGACGATATTGTATGGCAGCAAGCTTGTGCCGAGGGGCGTTTTTTTATCACTCTAGACTTAGAATTTTCCGATGTCCGCCGTTTTCCCCCAGGCACTCATCCGGGTATATTATTGTTACGTCCTGGCAGTCGCAGTCGCCAGTCAGTGCTTAATGTGCTTTCGCGTGTTGTCAGCGAGCAACCTCTAGAAATGTTGCAAGGTTGTTTAGTAGTTGCGGATGAAATGCAGACGAGAATTCGCAGGCCACCAGTTTAAATGCGAATAGTTAATAGCTTTTTGGGAAAGGGCGATCGCTCTTAAATATCTACTAAATTAACAGCGATCGCCCTCAAAAATCACTCTTTCCAGTAACGAGTTAAGATCCGAATTATCTCACCCGCGATCGGCGATGGTAAAGGCGGACTCCACTCTCCAACTTCGGCAAAACCCAAAACGTGCAGCAG
>JBOFTL010000196.1:0-2748 GCA_051652045.1 Microcoleus sp.
ATGCTGCGAAAAACCACATTACAGATGTCGGTTACGATCCGGTTTACGGTGCTCGTCCTTTGAAGCGGGCAATTCAGCGGGAGTTAGAAAATCCGCTGGCAAATAAGTTACTGGAAAATGTTTTTGTGGAGGGCGATACCATTGCGATCGACTGCAAAAATAACCGCTTGCAGTTCTGCAAAAAAGAGTCTCAACCAGTGCTGACAGGTAAAATTTCTTAACTATTCGATCGCGTGCCTTACTACGCACAAACTCGATAAGTAAGGTGCGCAGTGCGCACCTTACGGCTGCTTTGAATTAGAGACTTTCGCAAACAGGAAAACAGGATAATTACAATGTCTCATCGTCCTCGATCTCTATCGGATCCTTAAAAAAATGGTATGAGATATCTTGAAGTGCGCGATCGCGCAACCAAGGACTGTTATTAAGCATTTTTCAAGCCTCTTGTTAAGTTACTTAAGATAGTGGCATTCAAGGGCGATCGTTATTTCTTAAGGGTTTCAGGCTTAAGTTGACACCTATGGGCACTGCCGTGTCCCTACGGAAAATTCGATAGACGAGTGTACTTCATAAACCTACAATCTGTTGTATTTCTGAGTATATTTTCGCGATCGTCACCTAATTGAAGCTAATTTTCCTTTTCTCCAGCACTTCGATCGCGATTAAAAAATTCGTCTAGCAGTTTAAAAAAGCCATCGAAGGCATCTTTTTCATCAGCAGAAAAGAAGAGAATGATACTGTCCCATCCGTGAGTTGATGTAATTTGATATCTTTCCTGTATCCATTCTTGAAATCCCTCAAGTTGCTGTTGTTGTTCCGTGTCGGGCAATCCAAGTTCGGCTCTCGCCATCTCATATCCATTTAAAAACGCACGCAAGCGGGTAATCGAACACTTGCCCAAATACATCCCCGGTCTTTGTTTAATTCTTTGCAGCAAATCAAATATTCTAATTGTCCTTGACTTCAGTAATTTTATCGCGATTCAAAAAATCTTCCAAAAGTTTAAAAAACTTATCGAGAGCGTCTTTTTCATCAGCAGAGAAGAAGAGAATTATGCT
Source organism: Microcoleus sp. (assembly GCA_051652045.1). Lineage (GTDB taxonomy): Bacteria > Cyanobacteriota > Cyanobacteriia > Cyanobacteriales > Microcoleaceae > Microcoleus. The sequence goes on from JBOFTL010000196.1 coordinate 1,059, forward strand.
GTCCCATCCGTGGGTAGAAGTAATTTTATATCTTTCCTGTTGCCTCTCCAGTGTAAAGTTTGATGCGCTTTCCATGAATTCCTTGACTTATCAAGTAATCTTCGATATCTCGGGCGCATTCAACGCATTCTAAGTTTTCATAGCGATCGACAATAGCTTTAATTTGCAGTATTTGCTCGGCACTAATTTCACTCATATCCCCACACCCTCAATACCAACGATATAAAATATAGGGCAGGCAAAATGCCTACCCTATCGAGGTAAAAACTAACTTTTCACCTGCTAAATTTCAATTTTGAAATTGTCCGTTACTGAACAAACTTTTTGAATGCCAGCGTCACGTTATGCCCGCCAAACCCAAAAGAATTAGACAAAGCCACATCAACTTTTAGATCGCGACTGGTATGCGGAATGTAATCTAAATCGCACTCCGGATCGGGATTTTCTAGATTGATTGTTGGGGGAACTTTATCGTTAGCGATCGACATTACAGTCGCCACCGCTTCAATCCCTCCAGAACCGCCCAAAAGATGGCCCGTCATCGACTTGGTAGAACTAACTGCCACTTTGTAAGCGCTGTCTCCCAAAACTCTCTTAATCGCCTTCGTTTCCGTAGAATCGTTAGGGAGAGTGCTCGTACCGTGGGCGTTGATGTAGCTGACCAAATCCGGCGTTAAACCTGCATCCTTAAGGGCTAAAGCGATCGCCCGCGACGCGCCCTCGCCTCCCGGTACTGGGGAAGTCATGTGATAGGCATCGCAAGTCAAACCGTAGCCGACAATTTCCGCATAAATCCGGGCACCGCGGGCGATCGCGTGTTCCATTTCTTCTAGAATCAGAATGCCCGCACCTTCACCAACTACAAAACCATCGCGATCGCGATCGAACGGACGGCAAGCATGAATCGGATCGTCATTGCGCGTCGAAAGGGCCTTGGCCGCAGCAAAACCCGCCACGCACAAAGGAGTTACCGCCGCTTCCGTACCACCGCAAATCATTGCCTGGGCGTAACCCGACTGCACCAGACGAAACGCATCGCCCACCGCATTCGATCCAGCAGCACAAGCCGTTACCGTACAGGAGTTCGGTCCCTTAGCACCAGTTTGAATCGCCGTCAGACCCGCTGCCATATTCGCAATCATCATGGGAATCATGAACGGACTGCATCTTGAGGGACCGCGATTCAGGTAGATCTCTTGCTGGTCTTCCAAAACCTTCAGCCCGCCAATGCCAGTGCCAATAATGACACCCACTTGTTCTGCGTTCAGGTCGTTAATCTCAAACTTGGCATCAGCTAGGGCTTGTTTGCTAGCCGACACAGCGAACTGAGCGAAGCGGTCCATCCGCTTTGCTTCCTTGCGTTCCAAATAGTCGTGAGGGTCGTAACCCTTTACCTCTCCAGCTATGCGACAGTCGTGTCGCGACGCATCAAACATGGTAATCGGACTGATGCCATTCTTGCCGGCCATCAGCCCGTCCCAATAGTCGGACAAAGTATTGCCGATCGGTGTAATCGCGCCGAGACCAGTGATAACAACGCGCTTACGCTCTAAATTTGTCATGATTTCGATTTCAAGAATTAAACACCCAGAACGCAGAACAAAAGAGGAATTTCTCTTCTCAATTCATTAGTACAAAGCTCGTAGTAGTTACTATGAGTTACTTCATTTTACTACTTTTTTAGATGAGT